>JAHIYG010000098.1 GCA_018815265.1 Candidatus Altarchaeota archaeon
TCTTTCTGTTTTTTTCTCTTTTCTAGTTCATTGTCTAAAAGTACTGCCGCAACCAACGCACCATTCATCATCATTCTCGCAGCATCATGTGACTTGAGAGTTTCTGCAGATATTTTTTCAAGGAATTTCCTGTACTGACCCCATCCCGGGGAAGACATAGTCTGTACCATGGCAAAAAACATAGTTTCAGCATTAACTTCTATGCCCATTCTTCTCAGACGATCTGCTTGGTCGGTTTCCATTGCGTCAAATTCAACCTGGAATATTTTATTGAATCGCCTGTCGTCTCCACCGCCTCTTCTGTGTGCGCCATCTAACATGTCTGCAAAACCGTGCAGTGCATCGTTTAATCCCTGCACATTCCCTGATTGTGCGCCAGTGTCAACATGTCCCTGCACCCTCCTAATACTGTCTGCATCCATCCGGCCTATGTGTTCCTTGAGTCTGTCATACGTCGCCTTCGACCCTTTCATCTCTAGTTCCCTTAGGAATCTTTCTCTTTCTCGCTTTGTATGCTCGTCTATTGGAGGTACTGCATTGTCAAGTTGTCTAGTGTCTGCTTTCGTCGTAGGATTCACTGGTTGAACTGTCCCTGGTGCGGCCATATTAGTTACCTATCTGGAACGATTTGTTTAAATACGTTCGTTTTCCTATTTGTGTCTGCTATGGATGTTCGAAAGGTCCGTGAGGGTGTGTGGGAATTTAAGGAGGCTGGCATGGATGTTCCCGCAAGAGTCATAGCATCAGATAAGCTCTATAAGACTATTGAGGAGGGTGTATACAGGCAGATATCAAATGTCGCCAAGCTTCCTGGAGTGTTGTCTCCTGTGTTGGTTATGCCTGACGGCCACTTCGGATACGGCTTCCCAATAGGCGGCGTTGCAGCATTCAACCTTGAAGAGGGCATAATAAGCCCAGGTGGTGTCGGGTACGACATAAACTGCCTGCATGGGGGTACCCGTGTTGTTTCTAGTTTTGGGTATAATGTTTCGATAAAGGAGTTTGATAGGATATACACGAAAAAGGAACTAAAGGTTGGTGGGAGGATTTTGAAGGTGAAAGGGAGGATGCCGTTGGTGCGTTCTCTGAATACTTTCTCGTCACTGATGGAGGATAAGGAGGTTACACATTCTATGAGACGTAAATCCAATCAGTTGTTCCATGTCAGGACATTGTGCAGTTTGAGGGTCAAAGCCACTGGAGAACATCCGTTCCTCACGAGAGAGGGCATGGTTGAGGTTAAAACCTTAGCCAAAGGTTTTGAATTGGGTGTTTCACTGTTCACTGGTGTGGCTTATGAGAAACCTTCTGATAAGGTTATTTTGACTTCTGAGGACATGTCAATGACTAAGCAGTCTTTGGATGAGTTGATTAAAAGGAAGCTTCTGCCATTAACTGAGGATTCAGTTTATTTACCTTATCTTGCGAAGATTCTTGGTTATCTCTTTGGTGATGGCGTAGTCTACTTCTCAGGGAACACAGGGTATGTATGTGCATATGGTGTTAAAGAAGACCTTGAGTTGATGAAAAAAGACCTGAAACAGCTTGGTTATTCTGCCTCAATATATTCCCGTAGCCGCAACCACATGATTATTGACCAGTACGGGAAAAAAGAGTTTTCAACAACAAATTATGAACTTCATGTGAAATCCACATCATTGGCTAAACTCCTCGTTGCATTGGGTATGCCCTTAGGTAAGAAGACATCTACTGACTATGGGGTGCCGTCGTGGATTATTGGTTCCAAAAGGTGGGTTAAGAGGCTTTTTCTTGCCGGATTTTTCGGAGCTGAGCTAAGCTCTCCAGACACCCACTCAAAGACTGGTTTTTACTCACCAATAGTTTCACAGAACAAAAATGGAGTATGCCTTGAAAACGGAAGAGCATTCATGACCCAACTAAAACAGTTACTTGATGAATTGGGTGTGGAGTGCACAAAGGTGAGTGTCAGGCGTGAATTCAAAAACAAGGAGGGAGAAACTTATCGGCTGCGACTCATTATCTCAGCAAAGGAGGACAATCTCTTGCGTCTTTGGAGAAACATAGGGTTCGAATACAACCGAAAGAGGCAGATACTGGCAGAGATAGCCTCACTTTACATCCTCAGAAAAAAGGCCCACACACGCGCAAGCACCAAGATAGCATCAAAAGTTAAAGCCCTTAGGGAGAAGAAGATGTCGTTGAAGGAGGTGCAGACTCTCATTGCGTCAGATACTGTCAATCCGCGTTTTATAGAGCGGCATTACTACGAGGATGCCGGTCAGCGCATACGGTTAGACTTCAAATCCTTTGCTAAGTTCAAGGATGAATCGATGAGAGACATCAGAAAATATGGTTGCCTCTTCGACACAGTCATAGATATAAAGAAAATACACTCTGCTGGTATGGTGTACGACTTGACAGTGAAGGATAACCATAACTTCACAGCAGATGGCTTCATAGTATCCAACTGCGGCGTCAGATTAATGACTTCAAACCTCAAAGCTGATGATGTCAAACCAAAGCTTGGGAAAATCGCAGACGACCTGTTTACTTCTGTCCCATCAGGTTTAGGCAGCAAAAGCAGGCTGTCATATACCACTCCCGAATTGGAGGAAGTGTGTGTCAAAGGAGCAGTTTGGGCTGTGGAGAGGGGTTTCGGAGTCAAGGAGGACCTGAACCATATGGAGGAATACGGTGCCATAGACGGCGCTGACCCATCGGTTCTTTCTGATCGTGCGAAAAAAAGAGGTCGCCCACAGCTTGGCACATTAGGTTCAGGAAATCACTTTCTTGAAGTCTCCAAGGTCGAGGAAATATATGACTTTGAAGTTGCCAAAAAATTCGGCATTACACAACCTGGTCAGGTGACTGTGATGGTGCATTGTGGAAGCAGGGGATTGGGTTATCAGGTCGCAGACGAATACATCCAGGTGATGCTTGAGGCATCCAAAAAATACGATATAACTCTCCCTGACAACGAGTTGGCGTGCGCACCAATAAATTCGCCTGAAGGTCAGGAATACATTAAAGCAATGTATTGCGCAGTAAACTACGCATTTGCAAACCGCCAATTTATTACTCACTGGGTCAGGGATGTTTTCAAAAGGTATTTCCCCGCTGCTGAGCTTCCACTGCTCTATGATGTCTGCCATAACATCGCGAAATTCGATAAACACCATGGTGAGACAGTATGTGTCCACCGCAAAGGCGCGACAAGGGCTTTTCCAAAAGGCAGGGACGAGGTACCAAGTGATTTCCGGAGTGTGGGGCAGCCTGTTTTGGTTCCAGGAGACATGGGCACAGCATCATACATTCTGGTCGGTACTGAAGTTGCAATGGAGGAAACGTTTGGTTCAGTCTGCCACGGCGCAGGCAGGATACAATCGCGGGCAGCAGCGAAAAGGAATGTTCGTGGGGAGGATGTCAAACGCGAACTTGAAGGGCGCGGCGAAGTCATACGCGCAGCCAGCGACGAAGTACTGGCGGAGGAGTACTCTGGGGCATACAAGGACGTCGATGAAGTCGTAGGAAGCATAGCATTGGCGGGAATAGGCAGATTAGTCGCTAAAGTGACGCCGATGGGAGTCGTCAAAGGCTAATCCCTCAGAGTTCGCTTACTTCGGCAGTAGTGATTATTTCTCGTTTATTGCAACCGGTTGCTCAGTTGACGCGCTATCATACGTTGGTGGGATCTAAGGATCCCACAGTATATTGACTAACATTCACTTCTCATCAATCGATTCAGCTACGTTCACCCCAAAATGTCGTTCGCTTTCAGCTCACTAACTTCGACATGAATCACTTCTCATTAATAGATTCGTCAACTTTCATCCCGAAGTTACACTCACTTTTAGAGTTCGCTTACTTCGGCAGTAGTGATTATTTCTCGTTTATTGACTCCTTAACTTTCATGCCGAAGTGTCTTCCTCCTTCTTCGAGGTATGCGAGTATTTTGTCGCCTTTCTTCAGCTTCACGACCGAGACTGGTTTCTTGTCTGATGAGACTAGGTTTATTGTTTCCGCGTTTTGGAGTAGTGATTTCACAGTTTTGCCGTCTTTGACTGCCTCAACCAAAATTAAAGGCCTCTTTTCAATCTTGACTCTTCCGACTATCATTGTCCGCGTGTTTCCTTCGGTGTCTACTGCCAAGACTTCATCGCCTGCCGATAATTCGCTTAAGTATCTGGTTTTTCCGCCAGGCACCATAGTGTATGCGTGAACCGGTCCAGCATTCACTCTGAACGGCCTTGCTGCAACGTATTCTGACTGAAGTGTTTCACTGTGGACCAATAGTAACCCATTTGATTGGCTGCCGACTAGCATGCCCTCGCCGAGGTTGAACATGCTGCAGGTGTCGATGCAGACTCGGTCTCCCATACCGACGGATTTAACATTCGTCACCTCAACCTCCACAACTTCGACCTTCTCGCTTGAAAGGGATTCAACATATCCCTGGATTTTTTTCACCGCCTTCTCATCTGCATCAACCAACACTCCATCTGCCCCGACCTCCAGTGTTTCCAGGACTGTTTTGGCTTCGTCGAAAGATGTGACCTCAACTATTATTTTTGCATTCTCCTTCTGTAGGCCGGCTATTATGTTCTCCAATGGGATGACCTTCCAGTCTGTTGCCTTGAATGCGACGTACTCATATGTCTTCCCGTCTTTGACTACTTTCTCCTCGGTTTTCTTGTCTGAAATCACAGTGTATGAGACATTCTTATTCAAAATCAAATCTGCGGACTCAGCGTCTGAGATAACCCTAATATTCCCCAGTTTCCTGGTTTTTTCAATATCTTCTTTGTTCACCCAAACCGTGGATACTCCTGTTTCTAAGGCATTTGTCACCCTTGTCTTCCTGGAATCCCATGGGCTATCACCGCCTGCTTTCACCCAAACCTCTTTCATTTTTACTCACTATTATAGGTTCCACCCCTATTTATTGTTGTCTTATGGACTTTAAGCAGGTTATTGTGGTCAGGTCCGATTTGAAGATGGGCAAGGGCAAGATTGCGGCACAAGCAGGGCATGCAGCGGTATCTGCAGCTGAGAAAAGCCAATACAAGAAGGAATGGTTGGGCCAGGGCCAGAAAAAGACTGTTTTAAAGGTTGACTCTGAGGCTGAACTCATAAGGATTCTGCAAGAGGCAAAAGACAGGGGTTTGCCTGTTTGCATGATTGAGGATGCAGGGCATACTCAGTTGGAACCAGGAACTAGAACATGTGTTGGTATTGGTCCGGCACCGGCTGATGAATTGGATAGGTTAACGGGGGAACTTAAGCTTTTGTGAAGATGAGCGAGGAAACACTTAAATTGGATGGCGACCCCCAGGGGGTTGTGACAAGGTTTGCACCCAACCCAAATGGTCCGTTGAGTATCGGGCATGCGAGGGGTGCGGTAGTCAACAAGTATCTCACGCAAAGATATGGTGGTAAACTCCTTCTGCGATTTGACGACACAGACCCGAGAACCAAGAGGCCCTTGAAGGAGGCGTATGGTTGGATTCAGGAGGATATGGAATGGCTTGGCTGCGGGCCTGATGAGGTCATCTACGCATCAAGCAACATTGAAACCTACTATGAATATGCGAGAAAAATCATCGAATTAGGTCAAGCATATGTTTGCAGGTGTGAGCGGGAGGCTTTCAAGACCAAAAAGAATCAGGGCATAGCCTGCCCCTGCAGGGGGAACTCTGCAGAGGAGAATATGGGTTTGTGGGAGAAGATGTTTGCGGAATTCAAGGAGGGTGAGGCAGTGCTCAGGGTAAAAACAGACATACAACATCAGGACCCTGCCCTCAGGGATTGGACAGCCTTTAGGATAATCGCCGGTGAACACCCGCTGGTTGGGAGTAAATACCGCGTGTGGCCGATGCTTGATTTCGAGTCTGCGATTGAAGACCACATACGGGGTGTCACACACATACTTCGTGGTATTGATTTGATGGATTCGGGGTTAAAGCAGAAATACATCTACGACTACTTTGGATGGACTTACCCTGAGGTGATACTGTGGGGCAGGTTGAAAATAGAGGAGACCGGCAAATTCAGCACGTCCAAGATGGCGCAAGACATTGCATCTGGGGTATACAGTGGATGGGACCATCCTGCACTGCCTACATTGCGGGCAATGAAGAGGAGGGGTATATTGCCTGAGTCAATCAGGGAGTTCATGCTGTCTCTTGGGTTGTCTGATTCTGCTGCGGCAATCAGTTTGGAGACTCTCTATTCTATAAACAGGGCTAAATTGGATGGCAGCGCAAACAGGTATTTCTTCCTCAAGGACCCGGTTAAATTGTATGTGGAGGGCATACCTGGGAAAACCATAAGGCTGCCGCTGCATCCGACCTTCAAGGAGAGGGGTGTGAGGGAGCAGTGCATGCGCGAGGGTTCCTGCTTCTACCTATCCAAAAACGACAGTCAGGTGGAGAAGGAGGAAATAATAAAGTTGATGGGCCTCCCG
This sequence comes from Candidatus Altarchaeota archaeon, assembly GCA_018815265.1. Lineage (GTDB taxonomy): Archaea > Altiarchaeota > Altiarchaeia > IMC4 > SCGC-AAA252-I15 > JAHIYG01. The sequence continues at coordinate 6,446 of JAHIYG010000098.1, forward strand.
TGCGTATCAGTTGATTCGCTTCAGGGCTCGATTGTGAAGGGCAAATATGTTCCAGGCAACCATAAGGGCGCCAAGAAAATCCAGTGTCTGCAGGACTACATAGAGTGTGAGGTCTTGAAACCTGATGGAGTCGACATTGGATATTGCGATCCAGACTGCGAAAAAATAGGGGTCGGCGAAATAATACAGTTTGAGAGGTATGGTTTCGCAAAAATGGAAGGCAAAAACCGGGGTAAACTCAGGTTCATCTACACCCACGACTGAGGATATAAACCAATGCTTCCCCTAATTTAACACATGGTACTCAAGGACCCATCACCTAAGCAAATGCCCGGGCAGGGTGATGTCAGACTGCTTGATTCACGCGAGAAAATAAGGAAACACCTTGTTATTTCTGCTGTTGACGCGTCCAAGACCGACTTAGACGCTCTTGGCAGAGAGATTTCTTTATTCGAAAAAGAACTGGGTGAATTGGGCCAGCCTAAAGGCCACACACAGTTTATCATTGACCGGCTAAAGACTGGAACCATGCAAATGGTAGTGGCAAGGTACACTGGCGAGGATGACCCGGCAATTAACCTTAGAAAAAACCAGATTTTGGGTTATAACCTCTTTCAGAAATCCGATGTTGAATCGGGCTTGCTATCTGATGCATATGGTATGAGCGAGAAAGTGAAGTTTACAGAACTCCTACGTAGGGGAATGCCAAGGGAATATCTCGATCACCTGATGAATCCATCAACGTCTGAAAAATCCAAGGCAGGTTTTTTAGTCTATGTCGTATCCTCTCAGGCTGGCAGGGGGATAAACTTATCCAACCTCTTGATTGCAGAGTCTGTGAAACACATGCGTGAAAACATGGGTTTGGACATGGCTTTTGCATTCGGCAGAATATCGCATAATGTCGATGTGTCTGAAGACCTTGAGATGGCGTGCACTCAATTAAATGCTTTTTTGGATGAAGAAAGGCCTGATGGATTCCACCCCGACCATGCTGTACGGTTTCATCAGCGCTCTGGCGCGAAGGTGGTGTGTGGAATACCCTATTCTACAAAGATAGAGCATGGATTCCTGGCAGTCTACAAACTAAAATAATTGCAGAATGTGTTAGTGTCCCTAGGTTATTACCCTCGTTTATGTAATACTCTTTTGTGGATTTTTTGGCGCATTTCATTGTTGGTTTCATCATAGGTGCGTTGGGGACATTAGTTGGTTCAGGTGGCGGATTCCTTATTGTTCCTTTTCTGGTTTATATGACTGACTTCAGCCCTCAAGTGATTGCTGGAACATCCATAACTGTGGCTTTCATATGCTCTCTCTCGGGTGCATTGGCTTTCCACAGGAAAGGGATGATAGACTACAAGCTGGCTTTAATCCTGATTGTTGCAATGATTCCCGGGACTTTGATAGGATTCATACTAAACCAGGGAATAACCCTAAAACACTACACAAACCTTTTCGGGACATTCCTGCTTTTCGTGTCTCTTTTTCTTTTCAGGAATGTGAAGCTTAGGATACCTCATTTCATACCTAAGCCTATACACCACAGGAACAAAATGAAAACCACTTCGGGGTCAACATTCGAATACGAGATTAGTGTTAGGCGTTCGGCTGTGTTGAGTTTTCTTGTGGGGGTATTCAGCCCCCTATTGGGTATAGGGGGTGGGGTTTTGAGGGTGCCGCCTCTTGTGATGATTTCAAACATGCCTGCTAGGGTGGTTTCAGCAATGAGTCAGTTTGTGACCGTTGCAGGCAGCATATTAGCTGTAATACTCTTCGGCGTCAACTCCCAGATAGCATTTGAATATGTCGTTCCACTGGCGATTGGGGCGGTGTTTGGCGCTCCGTTTGGCGCTAATGTGAGTTCAAAAGCCAAGAAGGGTTTGGTTAGGAAAATAATTGCATTCTGTCTTTTTTTAGTGGGTGTTTGGATGTTGATTCAAAACATTGGCTCATAAACTCTCGTATTCATGGTCGAAGGCAACTATTTTCTTGAATATGTCGTATCTCTCCTGTATGTCTTGTTGTCTCTTGTTTTTCACTCCATCTACTGAGAATCCTTCGACGACGTAGCTTGCTATAATCGACCCCATCACTATGGATTTTTTTATTGTTTGTGTGTCGAAGACTCCGTGTTTTGCGAGATGGCCTAGTGTGCCTCCTGCGAAGCTGTCGCCCGCGCCTGTCGGGTCCAAAACATTGACTGTCGGAAACCCCGGTGCTGCGAAGAAGTCGTCGTCTTTGAAGAATAGGGCGCCATGTTCTCCTTTTTTTAGTATGACGACTCCTCTGCTTATTTCAGACAGCATATTCCCTGCCTTGATAAGGTTTGGGGTTTCGCAGTATTGTCTCGCCTCCCCCTCATTTATTATCATTCCCTCGACTTTCTTGAAAACCTCGGTGAGTGCCTCTTTTTTAGAGTTTATCCAGTAGTTCATTGTGTCGCAGAGGCAGTATTTCGGCTTGACTTCCTCTAGAACCTTGAGTTGTATGTCTGGGTCGATGTTTGCCAGAAACAGGAACTTGCATTTCCTGTATTTCTTCGGTATTTTAGGCTTAAATGTTGCGAGCACATTCAGGTCTGTTTTTGTGGTGTGGGCGCAGTTCATGTCGTTTTCATAGTATCCCTCCCAATGGAAGGTTTTTCCGTCTGTTTTTTCAATTCCTTCAACGTCAATTTCTCGCTCCCTTAGGAAGTCAAGGTGTTTTTCCGGGAAATCCTTTCCCACCACGCTTACTACACCCGGTTTCGTGAAGAATGACGCAGCCAAACTGAAGTATGTCCCAGAACCCCCTAATACATTATCCACCACCCCAAACGGGGTCTTGATGCTGTCTAATGCTACAGTCCCAACAGAAACCAAATCAAAACTCATGGTATAATGAAGGGATAATAAATTAATAAGGTTCAGTTAGTAAGTCTTATTTTTCTTTGTGTCTTTCATTAGATAGTATATGGAAAAGCTCGGTTTAAGTGGTCAAACTCCGCAGCATTCCAACAAGCCAGGCTTACCCTTTAACTCCGTTGAACCATTTGGTGCGTTTGACAGGGGAGTAACTCAGAAAGACCGTGTTTTGGAAGCTGTCTTTGTGGGCGACTTTGTGTTTGACAGAAATAATGGTTTAGCTGTTTTATTCTTGGGCAAAAGCGAGTCTGGAAAATCTACTGTATCCTCTATTTTCACTGGCTCATTTAGCGATGTAGATGCTGTAAATTCTCAGTGGGTCTTCGGAGGCACGGAAGATGTTGTCGTCAAGCAAACATCCGACCAATTCTTTATAAAAAGAGGTAAATCCTCAAGCTTATACACTACTGACGTATTGGCTGTAAGAGATAAGACTGGGAATAAGTACGTAAAGACAAAGCTGCTGAAAGAGGAGAGGGTAAACCGATTACCTGTCCTTTGATGAAGGCAGTGGTTCTTAAGCCAAAGGGAGTTGACTTTAACGTCTATGAAGACTCGTTTGAGGCTAAACTACCCGGTACTCATAAAATCATAAACGGCTTATCAGATAGGGGTATGTTGGAGACTGTCGAATTCGAACCTACTCAATGGCTTACTGTCTTTAGGGAACTTAAAAAAAGACTAAGCGCTGAAGCATCAAGGCCTTAGATTATTTTTTCTTTTTTTCGAAGAATTCTATTGCTTGCGCGAGTTCCCGGTGTTTCTTTGCGTATTTGTGTATATCCACGCCTTTTTTGTATGCTTCACAGGCCTGCACCAACGCGGTTGCTCCTGCTTTTGTGCCGGCAGGGTGTGCGTGGCATCCAGCCCCCATTGTCGTTATGAAGTCTGTATTTCCCATAACATCTATGAAAGGCTTAAGTAGTGTGGGATTAAGTCCTCCAGATATTATTGGGCAGCATTTCTTCAAACCCCTCCAGCTGTCATCTATAAGTATCATCTTATGCGCCTTATCCTCTTTCGTCATTTTCAAGGCGTCTTCATTTTCTTCTGGTATTGTGGCCCAGCTTTGGTCGAAAAAGTGGCCCATAGATTTGAAGTACTGTATATTGTGGGCTGCTATGATGTCTTCCTCTGGGGTTCCAGCCATTTTGCCGACGCCTGCGGTGCCTGTGTGTATGCCTGACGCACCAGCTAACCGTGCGAATTTGGAAAGCACCAACACCGAGAAACCAAGCGGGTTTTCTGGGCGTGTGAATGCGCCGTGTGCCGCCCTGTGAAAGTGTATGAATACGTCGGGGTACTTCCTCCTGAGGGTCTGCACTGCCATCCAACCGGCGGTTATGCCGTCTATCAAGAAGGCGTAGCTTCCAGGTTCGAATCCGGCGTTTCTAATTAGTTCGCAGCGCTCAATCATAGTGTCAAAGTCAGGGGCTGACACATTGAATGAATGGACTTTCTTGTGTCCTGTTTTTTTCACTACCTTGTCCATAGCTTCCTTGACGTGTTTCACCATCTTGTCGTATGGGCAGAAGTCTTGGTTGGCTTGTGGCTCGTCGTTTTTGACGAAGTCTCCGCCGCCCACCCAGAAGTCGTAGCAGACTTCCGCGTACTCTGCTGATGTCAAACCCATTTTGGGCTTGATGATAGTACCTAATATTGGGCGGTCGAAGACGTTCAAGTATTTTCTCATGTCATCTATGGTGTAGCTTGGTCCGTCGTATTGCTCAAGCATTGCAGGTGGGAACCAGACATCAAGCATCTTTAAGGCACTGACTTGCTTCATACCCAATACATTCCCGACTACATAGGTTAGTATGTTTTGGATGTTACCGCCCCGGTCGAAAAGCCTCCAGGGGTATGCTATCCACACGAGGTCTTTCTCAAGGTCGAGTTTGTATACTAAGGCGTTCATCCTCTTCGAAAATGGCGTCTCAGTCTTTACTTTGAAGTTTGTTCCAGTGGATGATTCAGCAGCAACCTCGGCTGCCGCCTGAAGCACGTTCAGGTTTTTCCCAGGTATCATGTGGAATACTGCAAGAAGATATTCCCCGCATCTGGGGTCGTCTAACTCTAAATTAACGTAAGCCTGCTGTTTAGGATTCAAAGAACTAACCAATTCTTTCATATTCGTGGCCATAGATACAAAATAAACTTCAAAACATAAAAAACAACAAAAAGATGTGGATTTATCAATACTTAGTCAAAATATTTTACTGATGAAAAAGGCAAAAAAGCATTATTTGTTGTTTTTTTCCTGTCTTATGCTTTGCTAGTTAGGAATCCTATATTGACGTAGCTATTGAGTATACTAGGTTTCCGAAGCTTATTGTTGCGACAATCAAGAGCATAATCTTATGGAAACTCTTCTCTTTGACGCATTCAAAAAGCCATTCCCCAACCACTAATCCGACAAGTAATGTGGGTAAAAGTAATGCAATATTTGTGATTACCTCCTCTGTCACGAGGTTGAAGTAAGCCATGAAGGCGAGTGTTATTGTCTCGAGGAAGAGGAAGAAGGTCACCAGGTCGTCTCTGAATTCCTGTTTCTGGAGGTGTTGGGTTGTGAAGAACAATGCAATCGGGGGGCCGTTAATATCTGTCA
>JAHIYG010000099.1 GCA_018815265.1 Candidatus Altarchaeota archaeon
CTCGTCTGACACAATCTTGCCCATGTCGACACGCGCAAAGGTCGTGTCCACAACTGCTATCTTCATAGCTGTCCTCCGTCTACAAATTGAATCCTGTTTTTTTCCGCATATGTTTTCGCGTCTGAGACGCTTAATGCGGTACCGTCATCCCCCATCATCTCACACAAAACCATGGCTGGAGCAATGCATGCCCTGTTGGAGAGCTCAATGGACAGTTCGGTATGTCCTCGCCTATCACTTAAGCGTTTGGCAATCAAAAGATGGACGTGACCTGGGGCGTAGAAGCTTTTAACCAGTTCCTCATTGGTTTTGAGTTTTGCAAACTCCGCTATTGTAAATGCTCGGTCATTGTCAGTCACCCCAGTGTAGGTGCTCCTGTGGTTTATTGACAGGCTAAATGCTGGCTTGTCGCCGTATGCTGTCCTCTCAGGAATCAAACCCCTCACACGGTCATCTTTTGACATCAATTCGACCATGTATGGGAGGTCAAGAGTTTTTGCGAACTCCCCACTTATTGCAAGGCATATCAGGCCGCCGCATTCCTTTCTCATAGTCCTTATGGTCTCGGGTTTAATGGCATTAGCTGGCATGACATAATCTACTTCATCCTCTCGTCCGCTCGAGTCAAAAAGCAGTATTGGAAAACCTCTCCGCAGACTGGATAGCGCATCCCCTATCATAATATAACAAAATAGAATGTCTACTTAAAAATGATATGTTACTCAAAATTGAGTAATGTTACTGTTTGTATACTGTGTCCTTTTTTACCTTGTTTAAGGGTTAGGTTACTGTGAAATATATCCTGGCAGGTGGAATTGTTTTTCTGGCTGTTTTTTTGGGTATTATGTCTGGAGGAGATAAAATGAAGGATGAAAAAAAGGATATGGGCAGTTTTTCCTATGAAATTGCAACATTTGCTGGGGGGTGTTTCTGGTGCATGGAGCCTCCGTTTGAAAAACTTGAGGGGGTCTTGGATGTGACAGTCGGATACTCGGGCGGAGAAAAAGAGAACCCAACCTATGGGGAGGTATCATCTGGTTCCACGCGATATCTTGAGTCCATACAGGTAAAATACGACCCTAGTAAACTATCCTATGGTGAGCTTTTAGATGTCTTTTGGCGACAGATTGACCCGACAGACGTTGGAGGTCAGTTCGCAGACAGAGGAAGCCAATACCAAACGGCAATATTCTATCATACTGTAGTTCAAAAGAAAATAGCAGAGGAATCGCTCCATAACTTGAACGCTTCCGGGAAATTCGACAAACCTGTAGAGACGAAAATCCTCCCGTTAAAAAACTTCTACCCTGCGGAGGACTACCACCAAGACTACTACATGAAGAACCCTGCGAAATACCAGTCGTACAAGTACTTCTCAGGCAGGGAACACTACATTGAAAAGACATGGATGCATGATGAGGCAACATACTCCCGCGTCGATGACCTGAAAAAGAAACTGACTCCACTTCAGCATGAGGTGACACAGGAGGGTGGAACCGAGCAGGCATTCAACAATGAATACTGGAACAACCACGGCGAAGGCCTCTATGTCGATATCGTATCCGGCGAGCCGCTTTTTTCTTCAGGGGATAAATTCGATTCAGGAACCGGATGGCCAAGCTTCACAAAGCCAATAGACAAAGGTGAAATTGTTGAGGAAGCAGACTACAGCTTAGGTATGGTTAGGACTGAAGTCAAGGGAAAAGACTCAAAAAGCCATTTGGGACACGTATTCGACGACGGCCCGGCACCAACCGGAAAGAGATACTGCATGAACTCTGCAGCACTGCGTTTCATCCCTAAGGCCGATTTGGAGAAGGAGGGATATGGACAGTATCTGCGTCTTTTCGAATAGTTTTTGTATACTACGCAACTAACTCATTGTTTTACCCAGTATTTTTGCAACGAAATTGTCGGCAGGCTTTTGGTATATGGTTTTGGTTTTGTCCTGTTGAAGTATCCTCCCCCTCTCTATCACTGCTATTTCGTCTGCTAAATCTATTATGTCATGGTAGTTGTGTGTCACATACACAGATGTAATGCCTAGTTTCTCCTTTATCTTCAGAAACTCACGGGTGATTTCCGCCCTAAGTATTTGGTCTAGGTTCGAGAGGGGTTCATCGAGCAAAAGCACCCTGGGTTTTTGTATTATTGCACGCGCAATAGCCAGCCTCTGTTTTTCCCCGCCAGACAACTGGTGGGGGTAGTAGTCTCCAAAGTCAGCAAGGCCTACCA
>JAHIYG010000100.1 GCA_018815265.1 Candidatus Altarchaeota archaeon
AGCAAAAAAGGAAAGAGTAGACAAACAATACTACACAGACTTTGAAGTATCCAAAGAAGATGCGAAAAGACTAATAACAATAGCCAACAACTTCAACGCTAAAATCTACGACTTCATAGAAAAACTAAACAACGAAAAAATCAAAAAATACAGAGAAAAACTACAACAAATAACATGACATAGGATGCTGAACAAAAGATTATTTGGGCCTGATGCCCACTACCCACCAGGTTCTGTTCTCCCACACCCATCATGAGATTAGTATATAGGGATATTTCTAATTAATTATATAGTGATTGAAATGATAGAGGGATTTTTATATTGGCTTCCACTTTTTGCTATTATTTTCATGATGCTAGTTCCGATTTTGATAATTACTTTTTTCTTATTTAGATTATTGGGATTAACCTCAAGTAAAAATGATATCAAAAACGTATCTTTAGATAAAAAAGGGATAGTGGCAGAAAGGACAAAAGTAAATGTTATTGATAAAAAGTTTTTCCTTATTTTTTATGGCATCTGGATTATTGGTTTGTTTAGTGTTGTATTTAGTAGCACTGTTGGAACTCCTAACATCCCCAGTGCTGAAAAAACTGTTGGGTGGATTGAACTGTTATTTTCAGGGTTTATTGTTGTCTTGATTGATATTGTCCAAAAAATGTTTGATACAAGTAGATTTGGAAATAGAGTACAGAATGAACTTACCTATATCCTTGCAATTATTTCTGGTATTTGGTTGATAATATTCGTTAGAACATTTGATATTTTCATCAACCACGAAGGCAATATTATACCTTTGTGTATTGCTGTATTACCAATATTTTTTGTATACTTTTTGAAAAAGAAAAAAACTTAGTGGGCCTGATGAGATTCGAACTCATGGCCACTCGATTATGAGTCGAGCGCTCTAACCGGACTGAGCTACAGGCCCAAACATTGATGAACTTCCCTCTTTATGAGGTGCATATTTGGCCTGTTTTTTTTTAGGGTGCGTTCAAGCATTTGCTTGAATGCGCCAGCGCGTGAACCGAGCAACCGGTTCAACCGGACTGAGCTACAGGCCCAAAACTGCAAAATCAGTTTACACTTTGTGTGTTTCGCCCTTCGGGCTCAAGCACACGGTGGCGACTGATGACTTCCCAGATGGTTATCCTCTGGTGCATGGTTTGATAATGACCTATTGTAGCATGAGCGGAAATAGGTCGTTTCGCGTGTCAACGGAGCGAGCCGTTGTCGGGGATTATATTAGGCGTTGGGTTTTAAAAAAAGGTTATTCTGTTAGTGGTTTGTATTTTTTGTTTGTTTCTTGGAGTATTTTTTTCAGTGGGTTTTTCCCTTCTTGGGTGTTTAGTTGTAGTGCGTTTTCATGGTTTTGTTGCAGGGTGTTTAGTGCGTTTTTTGTTGTTTTGTAGCTTTTGATTTTGAGTCCTCCTGTTATGTTGTTTTCTTCGTCTCTTGTGAATATGTAGAATTCATTGGGTTCTTTGTGTGTTATTACTGCGATGTCCAGTCCTGGTGGGGTGTCTGCGTATCTTATGTCTAGGTTTTTGTGTTTTTCGATTTGTGTCGTTAGGCGGTTGAGGCATGTTTGTGTTTCCCGGTATGCTGTTTTCGGGTTTTGATGTGCGTTGAAGCTGTGGTTTATCAGGGTGTCTGTGTTTAATGTGGTTAGTATGTGTATTTTTGTTTTTTTGTTTTTCAAAAGTGTCCAGAGCATGTCTGCGTATGCGTCCTGGTGTAGTGCTTCGTTCATTTCCCTGGTGTATGCTGTTGTTGGGTAGTCTTCGTTGATGTGGAATTCGGTGGCTTCTCGTAGTGATTCTGCTAGACTCTTATATAGCTCTTTTCTTTCCAGGTATCTTATGTCTGGTTGCTCCCTGTTGTATGTGGTTTCCTTGAAGTATTGCTCCACTTCTCTGCTTGTTTTCTCAACTTCTTTCAGGTTTTTTTCAACTTCATCCCTTGCTTTTTTGAGTGTTTCCTCTATGCCGTCCTTGTCTATTGTGTAGTCGGCCTGCGCGGCTTTCTTTATTATTTTCTTTTGTATCAGGAATCTGAGGAGGTTGAAGAGGTTGGGTTTCATCAGGTATCTGTCGTGTTCTATCTTGTATTCTTTTTGGATTGCTTTAGGTGTAGGTTTTAATCCTCGGTTTTTCAGCTTGTATATTATTTTTACGATGTCGTATTGTTGCTGTGTTAGTCCGACCC
>JAHIYG010000101.1 GCA_018815265.1 Candidatus Altarchaeota archaeon
AATAAAACATTCTATCATTAAATAGAGGTGAAAAAATATGTTTGGAAGAAAGGGACAAGGTGCGATGGAGTACCTTATGACCTATGGATGGGCTATCCTTGTAGTAATGATTGTTGGGATAGTCATGTGGCAATTGGGAATATTTAACATGGGGTCGACGACCCTGACGGCAACTGGGTTTGCAAAAATCAAACCGCAGCTTGCAGGAAGTGGTTTGTCTTCGTCAAATGCATTTGTTGGCGTCTTCACAAACGGTGTGGGAACGAAAATAACTGTTTCGACAGGAACAGGAACCCTAATAGGTGGGACAACATGCGGTTTAGTAGCTACTCCGACAACGCCTTCAGCAGGTGACAACTTCCAGCTTGCTGGAACATGCACGTCAGGAGGAAATGCAGGAGATGTCTACACACTGACTATTTCTATGCCCTACACGGTAACCATAGGTACGGTTACGACCTCACACACTGAATCAGGAGTCTTAAGAGGTCCACTAGAGTAGATTTAATCTACTCTAACTTTTTCTTTTTTTTTTATCAGTTATTGTTTAATGGTTATTTCGACGTATCTTATGCCTGTTATGTTTCTTGAGTTGACGTATTTGGTTACATTTTCAAACCAGTCATTGGTTGCGACTTTTGTGAGGTATATGTTGTATTTGTTTTTGCTGTAGTACTCAATGGATTTGTTTAGGCTTTGTCCCATGTCCATCTTTGTGAACATTAGTCTGGTATCTTTCTCAAGTTTTGAGTATACCAGTATTGGAAGATTGTAGTCTTCAGGGTATATTATCACTGATCTGTTTTCTATGGATTGTGCTATGTATGTTCCTGCGCCATATGATTCCATTCTGTGGATGTGCATGGCTTTGAATGAGACTATCGATACATTGAAGCTGTACGCTACTGCTAGTGCAAGGATCACTGTGAACACCCGCCTTAAATCAATCCTCCTGCATAGGATTAGATATGCTATGGCAAAGATGCTGGTGTATATTATCCATGCAAGGGAGTAATACGGGTGTGTTTGGTAGAAAATCCCAGCAGTATATAGGAAATATATGGCTGCGAGAAATGTTATTGTAAATTCCTTCCAACAGAACCTGTTTTTTTGGTAGATTTCTTCAACTGCATATGCTGCTACCATGGTCAGAAACGGTAGTGAATCAATGAGGTATCTTAGTGTCTGGGTTTCGTCTTCTCCACTGAAGGGCATAAACGGTGTAAAGAACAATATGGCTAAGGCATATGCTGAAATAGTCAAAGCCAGTTTTTTGCCCGTCTTTTTCCACATCGTTTTCCACCCAAAAAAAATCAATGTTAGATAAGGTATGGACTGAAATAATGCTTTTTTCTTAAAACCCTCCTTCCCTGGGAAATAAGCCATGTTGAACACTCTACAGAAGAACTGAAGTATTTTGGTTCTTGTAGGCTCGAAAAACAGCCCTATTAGGATTAGTAGTAAAAACACTGTAACTATGTTTCTAAGGTTGACCTGTCTCTTCTTGATTAAACCTTTTCTATACGCTAGATAGAGTATTGCTAATCCTATGGGAAGGTATATGAAACTCATTCCCTCATCGTATTCGTGTTGGTAGTATCCTGCTTCAAATATTGAGCCGTAGAAGTTGTAGTGTAGTCCTGCTAGCAGGATGGCTGGCATGACCATGCCCCCTAGAAGGTATTTGAGGTTTTTTTTGTCTGTAAAATAAACATATGTGACTGCTATCAAAGCATATAATCCGTTGGGGTATCTGACGCCTATGGCCCATGCAGAAAAGAACCCTGTCAACAGAAGGCTTGCTTTCACGTGTTTCTTTGTTATGCCCTGTCTAAACAGAAGCAACGCTGATAGTGTAACGAGCATTGTGGAGAGCATGTGGGGCCATATCATCTGGTTATATGCGAACACATATGTTAGGGAATAGATGACCGTGATTAACACTGCCTTTTTTTTCTCAAAAAACAGCGTAAATAATCCATATGCGAAAAACACCACCATGCAGTAGGATAAAACATTCAACAGGTGCAGGCCGTAGAGTCCAAGAAACCCGTAGAATGGGGCGGCGGTAATGGTGTATAACGGTGGGTACTGGCCATACACTCTGTATTCTCCGTCTTCAGTGCTTATCCCGGATAGGGGAGTAAGTAATGTTATGAACCGGTCTTCATTTAATCCGTTTTCTATGTAGAAGTGTCCATCTACGACAAGTGATTTAACCATCAGGGTATATATTGCCTCATCTGTTATCCAGACTCCGGGATTAAGCGTATATGTTAAAAATACTAAAACAGCTAGTACATACCCTGCCATGATGTAGTCTGCTTTCTCCATCTCTTTTTATCTATGTATCAACCAAATAATATTGTATACGATGTTAAAATCTAAAGTTGCAGTTTTGAGGGGGCAGTCTGCGATTGAATATGTCATGAGTTACTCTTGGGCGATACTTGTTGTGATGGTTGTTGGCATAGCCTTATGGCAACTGGGCATACTCAATCTTGCAAGCCAGGGCATTACGTCAAAAGGCTTCAGTAAGATACAGCCTCAACTGTCTGCGACGGGGTTATCAAATAATAGTGTGTTCACTGGTGTTTTCGTCAACGGTGCAGGCACGAGGATATTCCTTACTGGAGTCAGGATTTACAATGGTGATTCGCTTATTTGCTGTTCTCATGAAGGGGCGGGTTCAGGATGCACTGATGATGGCTCAGATATACATGGTAAAACAGCAATGGATTTAGGCAATGAAGGAGGAGTCTTCATCCCCGCAGGAGAGGTCTTCAAGGTGGAGGTGGGTGGGGAGACGAAGAGATGTACTGTCAGTAACTCTGTCGGGGAAAGATATGAAATAAAGATTGATATTGATTACTCGACTTTTTTGGACCGTCAAACCATAGAACACACATCCTCTGGCACCATATCTGGGCCGCTGGAGTGAAAAAGGCTTTTTATCTGTCACATTATATTATTTAACATATGGCTTCAAAGGGTCAGAATGCAGTAGAGTATATGATGACCTATGGGTGGGCTCTTTTAATAATCCTTGTCATGGGCATAGTAGTTTGGCAGATGGGGTTTCTAAAGATTTCAGGAAATATAAGCCCTGACAAGTCTGGATTCAGCCAAATAACCCCTCTTGACTGGGCAATGAACGAGACTGGAGGCTTCACAGTTATAATCCAAAACAATGCTGGAACAATAGTGACACTGGATTTGGGAGGTACTTCAGCTAACATTCTTTCAAACGGGAACGGCGACTGTGGCGGTGCATTATTTTATCCTGCAGACTTGACCATGAGGCCTGCAGACACTAGAAAACTGTATTTTACATCATGCTCCCTTGATGACCCTCACACTGGAGAATACTATCGAGTCAACCTGACAATACGCTATCAAAACTACGCTTCACAGCTTACGCATAAAAGTAACGGACTAATCTGGGGCCCTGTCGGATAAGTATTTGGTCAAGTCGTCTAGAGATATTGTCTCCTGTTCTTCACTGTCTAAATCCTTTACAACTACATTTCCCTGGCTGAACTCTTTTTCTCCGAATATGACTGCGTATCTGGCCTTTAGGTCAGAGGCCTGCTGCAGTGCCTTTCCTATCTTGGATCCTGAAATATCGAATCTGACCTCTAAACCCGGGCATTTGCGCCTCAAATCTGCAGCTGTTGAAAATGCGCCCTCCCGTGTGGAGTCCCCGACTGACAGGACAAAAACGTCACAGCATTTCATTTCGAAATCGTAACCTTTTTCTGTTAATGCTTCGACTAATCTGTCTATTCCGAATGCAAAACCTATGGCTGGGGTTTCAGGCCCTTCAAACAGACCGATGAGATTGTCATATCTGCCTCCGCCGCATATCTGGTTTTGAGCGCCTAACCCCTCTGCTTTTATGTCAAAGATAATTCCGGTATAGTAATCAAGCCCCCGTGCCATACTAAAGTCTACGACATATTCGACACCTGTTTTCTCAAGGACCTGGATTGTCTTTGTGAATTCATTAACTAATGATTTCAAATTATCTGGGATAATCGACTCTAGCTTTTCACAGACTTCAATGCCACCCGTTAATTTGATGACTTCAGAAAACACTTTGTCTACTATCATCTCTTCAACAGATTTGAGATCTCCCTTATCCAGTGCATGAACCACCTTGTTTTGTCTGGTTTCATCAAATCCTGCTTCACTGAGTAATCCCCTTAACACACCTATGTGGCTAATTCTCAACTTTCCAGTTAAGCCTAAGTTTCTCAAACTTTCATATGCCAAAAGTATGACTTCAGCGTCTGAATAGGGATTTTTCACACCAATCAATTCAACCCCTGCCTGCCAAAACTCCCTATATCTCCCTTTTTGGGGTTGCTCATACCTGAACATGGGCTCAATATAGTAAAGCCTCAGGGGTTTTGGGTGGGTTCTCAACTCTGAACCATACATCCTAGCAACAGATGCCGTTGCCTCCGGCCGCAAACAAATACTCCTGCCCCCCTTATCCTCAAAAACATACAGGTGCTCCTTTATGTCCTCTCCAGACTTAGCCTCAAAAAGGCTCAGGAACTCGAAGGTTGGCGTCCTAACCATGTCATAGCCAAATGATGCAAACGTTTTTTCAAGGCTGTCAGATACGGCAAGGTGTCTGCGCATATTTTCTGGGGTGAAGTCCCTAACCCCCCGGGGCCTTTCAAAAACCATGGTTAGAATATTGGATAAAAAGATTATTAATGCTGATTACAACCTGCTTTTTATATATAACCTGCTATAATCTATGGTATTTTCTTGAAAAGATGAGTATAATGGATCCAATAGCTGAAGCATCGACGGGTAAAATAAAGCCAGTTGCCAAGAAAAAAAAGGCGAAGGCAAAAATGAA
>JAHIYG010000102.1 GCA_018815265.1 Candidatus Altarchaeota archaeon
CCTGCTTCTCCCCTAAGCTGAAGAACCGCCTCAATCGCCTGGGCAATACCTGTTGCACCTACTGGGTGGCCTTTGGATTTCAACCCACCAGATGTGTTTATTGGTTTGCTACCAGACAATGCCGTCTCCCCGTCTTCAGTGAATTTTCCGGCTTTACCGAGTGGGCAGAACCCCAGCGCTTCAATAGCCATAAGCTCAGCTATCGTGAAGCAGTCATGGACTTCAGCGAAGTCTATGTCTTTTGGAGAAACCTTAGCCAGTGCATAAGCACGCTTGGAAGCTCTTTCGCCAGACTCAATGCGTGAGAGGCTTTTCCGATCATGCAATGCCAGAGTATCCGATGCCTGGCCCGACCCTGTAATCCATATTGGTTTTTCACAGAGTTTCTTCGCCTTCTCCTCGCTTGCAAGAATGACTGCAGCAGCACCATCTGTAATCGGCGAACAGTCAAGAAGTTTCAGTGGGTCTGCAACTGGTGCCGAATTCATAACATCCTCCAATGTGAACGCCTTCTTGTACTGGGCATACGGATTGTGTATTCCGTTTGCGTGGTTTTTCACAGCCACCTGCGCCATCTGCTCCTCCTTAGTCCCGTATTCAACCATATGGCGTCTTGCCATCATTGCATACACCGCAGGAAATGTTGCACCATGGAATGCCTCCCACTCCTGATCCGCTGCCCCTGCCAACGCCACAGTCGCATGCTCTGTCGATGCGTCAGTCATCTTCTCAACACCACCTGCTACGACAATGTCTGCGACACCTGCCTTTATGGCAAGATACGCCTGACGCAATGCCATACCACCTGAGGCACATGCCGACTCAACCCTAGTCGAAGGAATACCCAAAAGGCCGGAGTTATCTGCGACCAATGCGCCGATATGCTCCTGCTGTATGAAAAGCCCGGGGGTCATGGAGCCGACATACATCTCCTCAATCTCTACCCCGTCTATGCGAGCATCCTTTATGGCCTTGATGCCCGCCTCTGTAATCAAGTCCCTGTAGCTTCTCTCCCAAAACTCTCCAAAATGAGTCTGTCCAACACCTATTACTGCAACATTCGTCATCTTAATTCACCCCTTCTGGAGGAATACCCCCTTTATTTTACCCTTCAATTTAGCGTATTTCGCGTAGTCAATGTATACTTTGTCCTCAATCAGCTCCCTCACAGGATTTGGATTACGCCTCCTTATTATCTCGTCTGTCGCCTCTATTATGAACGAGTCAGAGCCTGCTCCCGAGCCATATGATGTGGCAAGAATCAAGTCCCCAGGCATTGCAACATCAAGTATCGCAGACAAACCAAGCGGAGTCGCCCCAGAATATGTGTTGCCAATAACAGGAGTTAGGAGACCCTGCTGGAGCTGCTCCTTCTTGAACCCTAGTTTCGCGCCTACAACCAGTGGAAACTTGCCGTTTGGCTGGTGAAAGACCACATATTTGAAGTCCTCAGGCTTTAGCTTGTTTCTCTCAAGTATCATTTTTGTCGCAGCACCCACATGCTTGAAGTATGCCGGCTCGCCGGTAAAGCGTGAGCCGTGTTTTGGAAAGTCCTGCCCCTCACGCCTCCAAAAATCAGGGGTATCTGTCGTATATGAACAGGTATCCTTTATCTCCGCAATAACCCTGTGTTCTCCGATAATGTATGATGCACCACCTGCCGATGCCGTGTATTCGAGGGCGTCACCTGGGCGTCCCTGGCTTGTGTCAGCCCCCACCGCCATCCCGTACTTTATCATCTTCGACTTAACAAGACCCATACAAGTCTGAATCGCTGCAGTCCCAGCCTTGCATGCGAACTCATAGTCTGCAGCAGTCAAATTGGGGGTTGCAGAAAGTGCCTCAGCAATTATTGTTGCAGTGGGCTTTACTGCATATGGGTGGGATTCAGAACCCACATATATCGCACCTATTTCCTGCGGATCAATTCCGGAGTGCTTGAGTGCCATCCTCGACGCCTCAACAGCTATTGTGACAACGTCTTCATCTATGTCTGGGACGCTTTTTTCGCGGACATTCAATCCCTTGCTAATCCTGTCTCCATCTTCCCCCCACACCGACGCGATGTCATGGGACCTTATCCTGTACCGTGGGACATACGCCCCATAACCCACTATTCCTGTCATCCTAATTTCACCCTCAATCTTTCAATAAGCTCTTCCTCTGAAGCAATCCTTGAAATAACCAATGGAATCTTCTCCTTTTCAGCTATATGTATCGCCAGGTCATCCACTGACTCCGGACCAAGTCCATGCAATACTATGAGTCCCGGCTTCGGCTGAGTGACCTTGACTGCAATCATGGGGGAGCGCCCCATCTTTACCTTAGTGAAAACAAGCGCCCTCTGAGAGTTCATTCCGTAGATTTTTTGGAAGTCATTTCCTGAAAAATTAAGTATCGCCGAGATGCTGTCTATTACAGTGTATCCCCTAAGCGATGCCCCAGCTATCAGTTTCTTGTTTGCAAGTATTACGCCGTCTACCAAATCCAAAAATTTCCTGCATGGAACCAAGCCGTCGAATTCAGTAATCCTCTTTATTGCATCAGTTGGTTGAGATGTCATGAATTTGCCCACTACCGCGCCACCGTGCTCCATGTCATAGTCGACAAGTGATTCGACATATCGTTTCACAAAGCATGTGCCGGGGGATGTTCGTCTTCCCGACTCGTAATCTGATATTACCGATGGCGAAAGAGACATGCGTCTTGCAAGGACAGTCTGCTTCAGACCAAATATCTGCCTCCAACGTTTCATGCTGTCTGCACATGAGTCAGACAGGGTTATTTCCCCGGCAATAGCCTTGGCGGCAGATGATGCCTGAGTAATCATCGTCTCAACCATTAAGTCAAATGATTATATAAATTGTCGTAAATAGCATCGACATTTGTCGAATAGTTTGTTTTTTAGTGTATGCTACATATAGCTTAATCCTCTTTTTTAGACGGGGTGTTTTGTTGGCTGTGATTGAAGCGTTCATTAAAAGGCACAAGGAAAAACTTAGAAACCTTGGAGAAAATTACCCGAACAGCAAAAGCCTTGTTCTTGACTTTCAGGAACTGGAGCGAATGGATCGGGACACCGCAGACAGACTTAGAACACATCCAGATAACATAATCATGGAGTTTGAGCATGCCCTGAATTCCATGAGCATACTGACTTCTGTTGAGAACCCTGAATTCAAGGTGAGATTCAAGAACATGCCGAATGAGCGGGGATACACCGTGCCAATAAGGGAGGTAACTGCGGAATACATCGGTAAATTCATTACATTGGAGGGCACAGTAAACAGGATATCTGATGTAAACCCAAAGGTTAAGAATGCCCTGTATGTCTGCAACATATGCGACGAACACAACTGGGTAGCCCAGGAGAGGAGAATCCTTGTCGAACCATACAGATGCAAAGGCTGCCAAAAATCTGATTTCAGATTTGTAGAGGAAGAATCCCAGTGGACTGACATACAGCACATACAGATACAGGAGCCGCTGGAGATGTTGAAAGGCGGTGAAAACGCGCGCACCATAGAATTGTGGACAGAAGACGACATGACCGACCGGGTAATACCAGGTGACAAGGTGCTGCTGACAGGCGTTGTAAGGCTCAAACCTCCGAAAACCAAATCCTCAGTATTTGACAAATACGTTGACGTCAACTACATAGAAAGCATACAACAGGAGTTTGAAGACATAGACCTGACAGATGATGATGTGACACAGATTATTGAATTAAGTCATGATCCGAAACTAATAGACAAGATGATAGACTCCATAGCACCATCGATATACGGGTACAACGAGACCAAAGAGGCTATTGCACTGCAGCTTTTCGGCGGACGACAGGGTAAGATTCTAGCTGACGGCACCAAAGCCAGGGGAGACATACACCTCCTGTTGATTGGAGACCCAGGTGTTGCTAAATCAAGGATACTAAACTTCGTAGATGACATAGCACCGAAAAGCATATATGTCACAGGGAAGGGAACAACAGGAGCTGGACTCACTGCCACAGCCGAAAAAGACGAATTCAACGAAGGAGCATGGACACTCAAAGCAGGAGCATTAGTCCTGGCAGGCGGTGGTATTGCATGCATCGACGAATTCGACAAGATGAGCAAGGAGGACCGGGGCGCGATGCATGAGGCGATGGAACAACAGACGATAAGCATTGCGAAAGCAGGGATAACTACCAAATTCAAGGCTAACACGTCAATACTTGCGGCGTCTAACCCTAAATTTTCCCGCTTCGACAACTACAAACCACTTGCTGAACAATTTGACATCCCACCCACCCTGATTTCCAGGTTCGACCTGATATTCCCAATAAGGGACATCTTAGACAGCGTCAGAGACAAACAGATAGCAGACCACATACTTAAGATGCACAGCCAGCAAGATGATGATGAACAGACTATAAAGCCACTCATTGAACCAGACCTCTTCAAAAAATACATCGCATACTCAAGAAGAAACATCAAACCAAAGATGCGAAAAGAATCCATGGAAAAAATATCAGATTTTTATGTTAGCCTGAGGGCCCGCGGAAAAGGAACTACCGCAGCAGCAACACCAAGGCAGCTTGAGGCCCTAGTCAGGCTTTCTGAAGCTTCAGCCAAACTTAGATTATCGGAGGAAGTAAGCCTCTCAGACGTGGAGAGAGCGATAGCGCTCACAGAATTTGTCCTAAGAGAAATCGCAACAGATGCGACAACAGGCGAATTAGACATAGACAGGATTGTGACAACACACCCGAAAAGCGTCAGGGACAGAATAAGACAGGTGGAGGAGATAATGCAGGAACTGATAGCTAACGCACCCGATAGCATGGCAACACTCTCAGACATCGTAGACGCGATGAAGGAGAAAAACGTCGACAAATTCGAAGTTGAAAAGATAGTAACTGAGCTGAAGAAGAAAGGTGAGATTTACGAGCCAAGACACGGGAGATTCATGTTCACAGAAGAGAGATAAAATTATTTTCCGCCGTTCATAACCCTATCCATCACCTCAACCCATCTATGAATAGGATGCCACCAACCCATTTATCCCTGCCTACTGCCCCTCTTTTCCTAAGCTCAGAATCTATAAAAAAACCGGGCATGAGCCAGAACCCCCCTCAGCTTCGGCAGACGTTAATGCAGGCGATAAATCAGGATTATCCAGTTGAATAGCAGATATTTTTGGGTTTATCACATCCTCAACCACATAAACATAATCTTTTCCCTGCAAGCGGATATCAAGAGTATAATCCCCCAGTTTCACATCATATTTTAACCGAGCACCCGCAGTCATTGGACTCACAAGCTCTGACTTGTCAAACCTGTGGGTTTTAGGGGTCTGATTTTTTTGCATAGACCGCGCCCATGGATTTATAGGCAGCATCTACTAATTAAGGGTAAGTAAGTTGATGAGATGACAGAGTACTTGGATATCGTTGACGACGAAGACAATGTGTTAGGCAGGGCGCAAAGAAGTGAATGCCATGAAAGGAAGCTGACACACAGGTCGGTTCAGTTTTTCATATTCGACGAGCAGGGGAAGATACTAGTTAATAGGCGCTCATCCAACAAGGAATTCTTCGGTGGAATGTGGAGCATAGTCTTGGGCGGACACGTATCCTCTGGACAGACATATGATGAGGCAGTTATGAGGGAAGCTAATGAGGAGGCAAACGTTACATCAACCCCGTTCAAAATGGGATATTTCAAAAAAAGACTGGTAGAGGAGAAGGAAAATGTCATGGTTTACGGCTTCAAAGTGAACGGATCATTAAAGCTTCTTGAGGAGGAAATAGAATATGGCCAGTACATGACATATGAACAGGCGCTGGAGATGGTCAAGACTGAGAAGTTCATCCCTGAAACGCAAG
>JAHIYG010000103.1 GCA_018815265.1 Candidatus Altarchaeota archaeon
CAAGATAGAGTTCAAATGGGTTGCTGTCATGCTGGGTGTCGGAATATTAAGTGCTGCCACAGCATATTGCCTTCATCTATCCCCTGACGCCGCATACACAATATCCATCTTTTACTGCTTCATCGGAATCTACCTTGTGGAATTATACCGGCGCGCCCACGTCTTCTTCATCACAAACTACCGTGTCGTGACAGAAGTCAACTTTCTAAGCCATAAACGCAACGAACTAAGCTACGACAAAATAAACAATGTGGTTTTAGAGCAGGGAATCATAGCTTCGATACTAAACTTCGGCACAATAATACCTGTGACCGCATCCGGATTGGGTATGGGCGCTGATTTTTCAGCAGTATCTGTCGGAGGCATGGGACAGGTTAAAGGCGGCCCGTTTCTCGGTGGTCAGGTGACTGGCGGCAGGACTGTCCAGACACCACGTGCAAGAAGCATGTACTGCCTCTTTGGAGTGACCAATCCAGAGGAAGTGCATAAATTAATAACCAAATACATGCATGGATACACCAATGCCCCCTATCTCAAGAAGATGACTGAACAACTTGACGACTTAAAAAAGACAATGCAAAATAAGTAATCTGAGGTGTGAAAAATGTGTTATGACTGTTGCGGAAAAAATGGCGTGCTTTTCAAGATTAGCTTATTGGGTGTGATGACATCTTTTGCCCTGGCATTACTGGGGATACTTCCTCCACTGAACATGATTTTTGTGCCCATACCCATGGCTTGGCTTTTGGCAATAGTCCTCCTACTGCCGTCAATTACCCTATACTTCAACGTCAAAGACGCATTCTGGGCTGATGTGGAGAAATGCCACAGGAAAAAGAAGAAATAGATTACCTTCCAATTTTTCCCCTCTTTTTTCTCCTTTTTAGGTATATAGTTTCAGTTGGTGTTACCTTCAAAAATATCGATGAAATAATAGATGTTAGAAGCACCACACCCAACATTGCGGTATATACGCTCTTGCTTATGATGCCCTCCTGATACCCTAGTAAGGCTATTATTATGCCGAAGGTTAGTCTGAAGTTGAAGAACAAGCCTGAAAGCCTGCTTCCCCTACCCAGTATTTTCTTGACAGCAATCCGTGTTCCGATGTATTTCCCTGTGAATGCAACCACCGTCAATATGGCTAAAAGCTGTATTGTCTCAAAATCCAACTCTTTCAAGTCAATGAGGTATCCGCTGTTGAAGAAAAACAACGGCCCGAAGAATCCGTATATCAGTCCCCTAAGTTTTTTCTCAACCTCCTCATGATTCGTTAGAATAGATGAGAAAATCACACCCATAATGTATGCGAATATTGTGGAGTGTACGCCGGAATACTCTGACACCAAAGCTAAGGCAACTAGAAGCAGGAGAATAAAGCGTAACTCCACTTCAGCCCTGTTTTTTTCGTATCTTTTGAATATCCACAAACCTATTTTAGGCAGGATTATCGCACTCACCGGAACGGCTATGAGGAAGACTATTATGTCGCCTCTTATGCCTGTGAAGAGTATGGAGACGGATAACATACTCAACAAATCAACTAGCATGGCTGAACCCAAAAGTGTCTGGCCTATCTCCATCTTTAGAAAGCCCTGCGACTCAAGATACGGGTAGACTATCGCAAGGGATGTAGTTGACATGCCAATCGCCAGGAGAATAGATGGATTATACTGGAATCCAAGGATGTAGTAGACGACAAAGAATGTGAAAATAAACGGGGTGACATACGACCCCAATGCTATGAGTATGCTTTTCCTATGGTTTTTCGCAAGTATTTTCAGGTCTGTCTCAAAGCCTGCGAAAAACATTATCCCCAATGTGCCGATGTTTGCCAAGACCCCCATCCAGGCTATGTTTTCAAGGCTCAGGAGGTTGGATGCTGTTGCTCCGAAGATTAGTTCTAATATGGCTGTTGATATGCCAAACTCTAACGCTAATATGCCTGCGAACAGCACCAACGCCACAGCTGAAACTACGCCGTCCATGTTTACATCAGGTCTTTTGGTATCTTTTGCCTGATGTACAGCTCATGTACCTGCTGTCTATCCCTTATGACATCTTCTTTCTCGCCTCTAACCAGCACTTCAGCAGGCAATGGCATGCTGTTATAGTTGGAGGCCATGCTGAAACCGTATGCACCCGCATTCTCTATGACTACTATATCCCCCGCAGTTGCTTTAGGAAGATCCC
>JAHIYG010000104.1 GCA_018815265.1 Candidatus Altarchaeota archaeon
ACCGCCTGTACTTCGAACCCATCACAGTCGAAGACGTCATGAACATCTACGAAAACGAAAAACCAGAAGGCGTAATAGTCCAGTTCGGAGGGCAAACACCCCTAAACATCGCAGAAAAAATAGCTGAACTCGGAGTTAAAATACTAGGCACCAGCCCTGAAAGCATAAATGCAGCTGAAGACAGGAAGGTATTCAACAAAATCATAAACGACCTGGGAATACCACAGCCTCCAGGGGAAACCGCGCATTCTATGGAGCAGGCGAAAAAGGTAGCCGACAAAATAGGATACCCCGTCATGGTCCGTCCATCGTTCGTATTGGGTGGGAGGGGAATGGCAATAGTATACGATGAAAAAATGCTTCTAGAATACGTCCAGGCAGCAGAGGAAGTGTCGCGCGAACACCCGATGCTAATAGACAAATTTCTAAACGACGCATTGGAGGTGGAGGTCGACGCAATCTGCGACGGCACCGACGTCTATGTCGCAGCCGTCATGGAACACATTGAATTGGCGGGGATACATTCTGGAGACAGTGCATGCGTCATACCCTCTAGAAACATCTCCCCCAAGAACCTGAAAATAATACATGAATTCAGCGAAAAGCTGGCGAAGGCATTGAATGTCATAGGGTTGATAAACATCCAATACGCAATCTGCGACGACACAGTCTACATACTCGAGGCAAACCCCCGGGCATCCCGCACAGTTCCCTACGTCAGCAAGGTCATAGGCATACCCATAGCGAAGGTCGCGACAAAGGTGATGATGGGCCAGAAACTGAAGGACTTGATTGACCTCAAACCAAAAAAGCCGAAATACTATGCAGTCAAGGAGGCAAAGTTCTCATTCAACAAATTCCCGGACGTCGACCCGGTCCTTGGGCCTGAGATGAAATCAACCGGGGAAGTCATGGGCATATCAGACAGCTTCGGGATGGCGTACCTTAAGGCGATGGAGGCAACGGAGATGAAGCTGCCGACAAAAGGCACAGTGCTCTTGTCAATCTCAGACGGGGATAAGAGGAAGGTACTGCCGATTGTGAGGAAACTAAGCGAGTTAGGATACCTTTTGAAGGCGACTAAAGGAACCAAAGACTATCTGCAGTCCCACGGCGTCAAGGCGGAGCTGGCATTTAAGATAAACGAGCAAAGGCCAAACCTCATAGACGACATAATCTCCAACAAAATACAATTCATAATAAACACACCCTCCGGCACATTCAGGAAAGGCGACTCAAGCCACATAAGAAAACTCGCAATCAAACAAAACATACCCTACATAACAACAGTCGCCGCAGCCAAAGCCGCAGTCGAAGGACTCGAAGAAACACTAACGACAGAATACACAGTCAAATCCATACAAGAATACCACCAAACCATCTGAGTTGCGTTTTTTTATCCCCTTACCCATTACTTACCTGATGGATTTATTGTCTCTCTCAGACTTCGACGGCAAATGGATTAAATCCATAATAGACGACGCCATAGCGGTCAAGTCTGACATAGAATCATACCGAAACGCGCTTTCTGGAAATGTCATCACAATGCTTTTCATGAAGCCCTCAACCAGGACCAGACTGTCATTTGAGGCTGGGATGTATCAGCTTGGAGGGCATGCGATATACGTCGACATGAGGACCAGCAATTTTACAAAGGGAAAGCTTCAGGACGAGGTGAAATGCGTAGACAGATACTCTGACGCAATAATGGCTCGGGTATTCAAACACCAAGAAATACTAGACATCGCAGAAGCGGCGCAGAAGCCGGTCATCAACGGATTATGCGACAGATTCCACCCCTGCCAGATACTTGCAGACCTCATGACAATAAAGGAGAAGATGGGTTCATACAAATTCAAGCTCGCATACGTCGGCGACGGAAACAACGTATGCAATAGCCTAATCATAGGATGTCTCAAAGTCGGCGCCAAAATATCTGTTGCGACGCCACTCAAATACAAGCCCTATGAGGAGGTAGTAAAGTGGGGGCTGAAACAGGGCCTCGAACTACACACCACCCCCGAAGACGCAGTCAAAGACGCAGACGTCGTCTACACAGACGTATGGGTCAGCATGGGGCAAGAAGAGGAAAAGCAAAAGCGCATGCAAGCATTCAAAGGCTATACAGTCGACAAACGACTGCTGGGCGACGCATATTTCATGCACTGCCTCCCAGCCATACGGGGCCTTGAAGTCACAGACGAGGTAATGGATTCTAGAAAATCCATAATCTTCGACCAGGCAGAAAACAGGATGCAC
>JAHIYG010000105.1 GCA_018815265.1 Candidatus Altarchaeota archaeon
ACGGCATTGAGCGATTGGAAAACGTCATAGTGATTGGCGCAACAAACAGGCCAGACATCATAGACCCCTCTCTTATGAGGCCAGGTAGATTCGACAGGATGATACTTGTCCCATCACCTGACAAAAAAGCCAGGGAGGAAATATTCAAAGTCCACACAAAAGATATGCCGTTGAAGGCAGTGAATACAGAAGAGCTTGCTAAATTGACTGACGGATACACAGGCGCAGACATCGAAGCGCTATGCCGAGAGGCTGCGATGGAGGCAATAAGGGAGAGCATAGACTCCAAAATCATCACGAAAAAACACTTCGAAAAAGCCATGGAGGAAATCAAGCCATCAGTCACGGATGAAGTCGCAAGAAGCTACGAGAAAAACTTCAAAAGAAAAACCAAAAAAGACGAGAAAACACCGGCATACACCTAGTGCCTATTAATGCAGAATACAATAACCTCCCATTAGAATGGCAGTGGGAGACATATTGAAAAAATCTTTCAAGGCGTCGATTATCCTGTGCATCATAGCAACCTGGCTTCTAGGCAATGCATTCATCACAAACACAAAATGGGTTAAAGGCGAGAAGATGCTTGTCACCTCCCAGATGCTGGCTACATACACCATCCTTATGGTTCCAGCCATATACGCTTCTGAAAAGCTGAAAAACAAACTGAAATTCCAGCGCATCCTCGAATCAATCCTCATACTAATCAGTCTCGCAATAATATGGAAGGCTTCAACCACGGCAAGCTACAGTGAAATAAGACTCCACCAAGCATTCATGGCTGCCTCAGCAGGCATATTATACTATCTCACATGGAATGCAGACATAACCGGAAAAAAGACTGCTGCAGTTGCAGTGGCGGCACTTGCCATAGCCGCTTTTTCCGGAGACATTCGTGAAGCTCTGACAAAAGAAAACAACGGATTTGACGACTGCAAAGTATATGACAAAGAACCAACAATCAGGAGAAGTATATATGTCATAGGTTTGGATGGGGCAACCTGGACAACACTAAAGCCTGCATTAGAGTCGGGTATGCTTCCAAACATAAAAAAACTCATTGAAGATGGAGTAAGCGCAGAATTTGAGAGTATAGAATATGAAGGAGAATACATGTCCCCCGTCATTTGGACGACAATATTCACTGGGGAAAATCCAGAAGACCACGGAATACAAGGATACACTATAACAGCATTAGACGAGTCATTAATTGGATTCTATTCCACACCCTATCTTTCCACTATGAGGAAAAAACCAGCGATATGGAATATGCTCTCAGAAAAAGGGGTTAACTCTGTTGTGTCAGGTTTTTGGGCGACGTGGCCAGCCGAAGAAGTGGAGGGCGCAATTATTTCAGACCACCTCGTCAGGTGGAACAACGGATGGCACCACCCTATAGGGGCACAGCAAACCAACAGAATAACATACCCTGAAGAGCTGGTATATGAGTTGGAAGACAAGACATTGAATCCTAAAACTTTGGAGAGATACAGGATAGAGGGGTTCTTCAACGACTCATGGCAGAAAGACGACCTAGAGGACATACTCATGATGTCTTATGCCCTAGACCAGACATACATAGATTCAGGGTTGTATGCAAGGGAAAAATACAATCCAGAACTGACTTTAATATATCTGGAGGGCTTTGACGTCGTCCAACACTATTTCTTCGGTCACGCAATGCCTTGGAAGTTCAAGCAGGATATAGAATTCCAGGAAAAATACAAAGACACAATAAACCTATACCTGAAATACTGCGACGACCTAGTAGGCACCATACTCTCCAAAAATAGTGTCGAAGACACGATAATCATCATTTCAGACCATGGTATGAAGGCAAAGGAAAACCCAGACAAAAGACATAAAAACCTGGGATGGTATGCAGACCATGCAATGGAGGGGGTAGTAATAGCTTATGGCCCAGACATCAGAAAAGGCGAAACAATAAATGGGATGACTATCTTGGATTTCACACCGACAATCCTCTACTACATGGGAATGCCGGTTTCAGAGGGAATGGATGGAAAAATAGAATACGAACTCTTCACCGATGAGTTCAACAATGAAAACCAATGCTCTAAAGTGAAAGAATACAGACTGCCTGAAAAAGGAGACTACAGTGGGGAAAGCGAAGACCTGATGAGAAAACTGCAAACAGTAGGATACATCGAGTAAAAAAAATTAAAGATACGCAACTGCCTATGCTGTTCCTTGGTGGGTATTAAATTGTCTTTTCCCATCCTACACCGCATTCCTCGGCATTTCCAACGAATCTCTCAAGTATTTTCTTTTTGTGTTGGGTGCAATGAGTTGGGACAATAAATTCTAAGCCTTCAAGCACACCTAATTTGTCAAATCCGTGTAAGCCGCCGATTAATCCACATACTTTGCCGAAAGAGGATGCAGACTCAAGTATTTGTTCAACACCTGGGTGAGAGCATCCGGTAACAACCACTAAACCCTTGGATGTCCTAAAAGCAATGGATTGCTCGCCCAAACTCATGCCTTTGAAGTCACACACTAGATTGCCTGTTGAGTAAACACCATCAAAAAGCCCTTTGGGTTCGTCAACAACCCTTACACTATTTTTTCTAGACATGTCCTTTACTAGGTTTTTGGAAAATGATTTTGGAACAACTACTTCAATATCTTTCAATCCAGAAAGTACAGTAGGTAATCCGCCGATATGATCCCAGTGCTGATGAGAAAGAACAACAACGTCAATATCTGATGGCATATACCCTAATTTCTTCATGTTTGAAAGGAGTATGTTGCCATCCCAGCCGGTATCAAAGAGTATGTTTTTCTCCGCCTCTATAAAGCAGGCGAACCCCCATGCAGGCGTCAGATCCTCCCTCAGCGTTTCATTGTCATATACTATCGTGTACTTCATCTTATTGTTTTGGCTCCATAGTGTATGAGGGCAAAGTAGATTGATTCATTAATGAGTGTCTTCCTGCCAATACACACGTTGGTTTTTTTAAGCCTCATGTTATCGGATAGTATATCCGACTTAAAAGCGTAAAACAGGTATTTTGAAAGGTTGGTCGGCACCCTCCCGAAATGTATTGCGTCATGTGGCGGGTCATATCCGATGTAGAGGTTAACTCCTGGATTTGAAGTTTCATCCATAATAAGAATGTTCAAAATGTCTCCAGCATCAACCTGTTTTTCAATGCTTCCCAACACAGTATCGTCTACTAGAGGGAAAAACTCTGGGGGTTCAAATCTGTGCTTTACACCCTCTATGATGTCCATCAGTTCAAGCACTGTAGAAGACATCATGGACTCTACACCGTAGTCTATTGTGTCTTTTAACTCGGTGAATCTCTCCTGCGCCTCATCCACTGTCTGGATTCTCTTTTCAGAAAGCAATTCAGCAAGAAGTAATGGTTTAGGCTGTACATAGGTGGTGTCTGATTCTCGCGCAAGCCTTATTTTAGTCGAAGCCAAACCAAATAGTTTCTTCACACCCCACACAAAATACTTGTTTACTTCACCCATATTCTAGGAATCTATTCACTGCATCCCATACTTGTTTTATCTCCTTTGAAACAGATGCGTTCTCATATTCAATTATTGTCTTCCCCTGTATTTGAGCCTTAGTAAAGGACAGGTCATATGGTATTTTGCCAACTACTTCTACGCCTTCGTCAAGGCAGAATTTTTCTATTTCAAGAGACTTCGAATGATTGATGTCGCATTTGTTTATGCAAACCTTTGATGGGACGTTGAAGTGGTCGGCTACTGCCAAAATCCGCACTAGATCGTGTAACCCAGACATTGTCGGCTCAGTAACTGCCAAAACCAAATCCACACCGCCAATGGACGCAATAACAGGGCATCCAATACCCGGGGAACCGTCAATTATTATTAGACCCCATCCTTCCTCTTCGGCAAGTTTTTGGGCATTATTCCTCACCTCAGTCACTAGTTTCCCAGATGCCTCCTCCCCAGGATTAAGTCTTGCATGACATAGGGGACCGAAACGTGTTTTTGAAATGTAAGTCTTTCCAGCAACCTTATCTTTTAGGGAGATAGCATCTGCTGGGCAGACGTATTCGCAGACTCCACATCCCTCGCAAGATATGGAATCCACAACATATTCGTTTATTGCATCAAACACGCAATTGTCCTCGCACTTGCCGCATCCAATACATTTTGACTGATTTATTTCAGCCGTCTTTAATGCCTTGAAGTCTTTTTCCTCAAGTATTTCAGGATGAAGCAGTAGATGCAAGTCAGATGCATCCACATCGCAGTCAGCCAAAACCTTATCTTTTGCAAGCGCTGCGAAAGCACCAACGAGGGATGTTTTACCAGTACCTCCCTTGCCGCTAATAACAGTCAACTGCTTCAATCTACGTCCCCCTTATTTTTTCAAACAACTCATTAAAGCAGGTCTTGTATTCTGTCATCTCGTATATGAAAGGCACACCTTCAGAGTAAAGTTGTGCAATCCTCATATTCTGAGGTATGCGCATAAGTATTTTGATATTTTTTTCCCTGCAAAATTCCTCAACTCCAGCATCGCCTATACCATCCCTGTTAATGACTACACCATGGGGGATATCCATGGTTTTTAGCATCTCAACCGCAAGCTTTAGGTCGTTTAAGCCGAATGGCGTTGGTTCAGTGACTAGGACGCAGTAGTCGCTGCCTTTCACAGACTCTATGACTGCACAGGATGTACCGGGGGGGGCGTCAATTATCGTGGTTTTTCCCGTGTCAATTTTTGCCTTAAGCCTTCGTATGATGGGGGAGGCCATAGCCTCTCCGATATCAAGCAAACCATAGATTAATTCTACCTCATTATGCCGGCACCCTATTATCTGCCCAATTTTTCTTTTTGAGGAAGTTAATGCGTTTTCAGGACACACTTTAACGCAGCCCCTGCAACTGTGGCAAAGCTGCAGAAACTCCATGAATACGCCATTTGCTACAGCTAATGCATTATACTGGCAGAAATCTGAGCACCTGCCACAGTAGGTGCATTTTGACTCGTCAACCTTGGGCACCCATACTTCGACATCCTCCCTTGATTTATCGGTTGTATTTAGGAAGATGTGGCAGTTTGGCTCTTCCACGTCGCAGTCTATCACCTGCACATTAGAAAGTGAAAGCGCCAGGTTTACTGCAATTGTTGTTTTGCCAGTACCTCCCTTACCGCTTGCCACAGAGACAATCATATTAGTGTCTGTGGTCTTTGCATGCAAGGTCAGACGATGCCAGTGTGAGGTATCCCTTTTTAAATGCCTCGACAGAATCCCTGACAGTGCCTGATATGCCACAGTAGATTTCCACTCCTTTCTCAGTTAGCATCTGCATCGCCCTAGGCCCCATGCCAGAGGTCAGCACCACTTCCGCCCCTGATTCTGCAATTATCTCCGGGGGCTTGCCCGTGCCGCCGAAGTGTTCGCTTTTGTTTACAATGAACTCACACTCCATGGTCTCAGAGTCGACTAAAGCATATGCTGGCGCCCTCCCAAAATGGAGGCTTACTTTTTCATCTAAACCGTTTTTTCCCTCAGCAGGTATACAAATTTTCATTTTACTGCCTCATCTGTCCGTGTCTGTGTGTGCGTCCCATGCCGAAATGCCCTTTGACTGTTGAGGTTTCTAAAGGCTTCAATTGTCCGCTCACACATTTCTCGACTGCCTCCCGAACAGTTCCTTGAAACTGATACATTTTGACTCCCCCATGCAGTAGAATCTTTGATGCATTTGGGCCGAAGTTTGCTGAGATTACTGCCTCAATATTCTCGTTTAAGATGTATTGCGCAGCCTGTATCCCAGCCCCTCCCTGGGCACTAAATGCTGGATTATCCACTGTCTTCACATCACTAATCTCCCCGTCGTCATAGTCTACGACTGTGTATTTCGGACATCTTCCAAAAACCGGACATACCATGTCTTCCAAACCGCCCTTGACTGCTGTGACCGCTATCTTCATCTGTTCCCCTCATACTCTTGTAGTTCTTTCTTCACTTGTTGCAAACGCATTTCAAGCATTTTCTCCTCAGTCCGTAGTGAGGATTCATAGTCTCGCATATTCCTAGACCATCTTGGCAATCCTTCCTCTAAAAACATCCTCCTATCGCCCCTTCCTCGTCCCAATCCGCCTCTACCTATTCTTCCAGTGCACCATCCACCTAATCCATACGGTCCTGTCCCGTCTCCTTGCGGCATCTTAATTCACCTCAGTTTATAGACTTACCGGCCGCCTATTGCCCTTTTTTACTCTACCCCAGGTGGAGTCTTCAGCATACGCTTTCTCCCACATCCACTCGGGATTCTGAGCTAACACGTCCTTCATCTTAAATGAATACCGGTAATCCTGAATGTAGTTCATGAGAATTTTATAGGCAAGTATTATTTCACCCATTTTATCCTGGTCTTTGAATTTGCCACTGTCTGGATGATATTTCTTAGCCAACTGCCGGTAGGCTTCTTTGATTTCCATAAGCGTCGCTGACTCACCTAAACCCAATGTTTTTCTCGCATCCACTATCTTCTCCTGTTTAGTGACATATGGCATTTTATTCCTCGCAGTTTTTTCCCCTGTTCGCCTGTTCTCCCCTGCCTGAACCATCCCTTTTAGGCCCTGCAGGCTCTTTATCATCCATGTCTATTTACGCCCCACTGTATTGTAGAAGCCCCCCTTGATTTCAATAGCTTTTCCAGTGATTAGTGCATCTGCTATCTTCTTCCTTGCTGAAATCAAATCCCTGGCGAGAGTTCTTCTGGAGACCCCCATTTTAGAGGCTGCCTCCTCCTGCTCCAAACATTCAAAACCCACAAGCCTTACCGCCTCCAACTCCTCAACCTTCAGGGAATTAACCTGAAGCTCAACCAACGGAATA
>JAHIYG010000106.1 GCA_018815265.1 Candidatus Altarchaeota archaeon
AAAAAAGAAAATAAGGAGTTTAAGGTCTGTTCTGTGCTTGCTGTAAATCCTTTCTTAAACCCTTAATCTCCTCTAACATCTGTCTCATGGTGTCGTTTAAGGTCCCGACATTCCCTCCAAGCCTTGACACTTCACCATATATGTCGTTTACGCTCCGGTATATTTCACTATCCATATCTCCCATGTGGACGTATTAAAAATACAATATAAAAAATCACCGGATTTTTCGGATGATTTCAGCAGTCATCTCGTTTGTTTTCACAGGGCTTGTTGGGTTTAGGTCGCATGTGAGTTTCTTCCCCTCTGAAATGACCTCCTCAACTGCGGATTCCAGTTTTTTCCCTGCGTTAATTTCTCCGATATGGTTGAGCATCATCGCCGCAGACAACACCATCGCCGTTGGGTTAGCCAAACCCTTGCCTGCGATATCAGGGGCTGACCCGTGGACTGCCTCAAAGACTGCGTATTCGTCGCCGATGTTTGCCCCAGGCGCAATCCCCAACCCACCTGTCAACCCAGCACACAGGTCTGAGACTATGTCGCCGTAGAGATTAGGTAAAACAAGCACGTCAAACTGCAATGGATTTTGCACCAGTTTCATACACAAGGCATCGACGAGTACATGGTCGTATGGTATTTTATGTCTCTTCGCAACCTCTTTGGCAACATACATGAACAGTCCGTCGCTTTCCTTCATGATGTTTGATTTCGTGACACCAGTAACCTTTTTCCTATTGTTGCTCTCTGCAAAATAGAATGCGGACTCCACAATCCTCTCAGACGCATACTTTGAAATTGGCTTGATGCTTACTGCAGAGTCTGACCTGATTTTCTTGCCCTTTGTGTCTCCAATAAATTCAATGAGTTTCTTCGTGTCGTCTGAACCTGCTGTATACTCTATTCCTGCGTAGAGGTCTTCAGTGTTTTCCCGGAATATGACTATGTCCACTCCTTCAACTGCGTTTTTCAAACCATGCAGTGTCCTGCACGGTCTCACACAGGCAAAGAGGTCAAGTTCCTGCCGTAACCTTACGTTCACGCTTCTGAAACCTTCACCTAATGGTGTTGTCACAGGCGCCTTCAATGCAACCTTATTCTTTCTGATGGAGTCTAGGACCCTCGCAGGCAAGGGGTCGCCGTCCTTCTCAGAGACTTTGGCCCCTGAATCTTGTACATCCCAGTCTATCTGCACTCCTGTGGCATCCACGCACCTTCTTGCAGCCTCTGCCACCTCAGGACCTATTCCGTCTCCTAAAATCAAGGTTATTTTATGCATTTTACATGCAGGTTCAAAAGCCCACCTGCCTTAAGTATCTCAACCTGCTTCTTGCTGAATGTGTTTGTGACCGACACGTCCTTGCCTGCAATCTTTACTGTGTATTCAGGGTTTTCAATTTTTGAAACAATATCCTCAATAACTATATTATCCCCCTGTTTTATGTGGTCATAGTCTTTCGGGTTCTTGAATGTCAGAGGAAGTATGCCGAAGTTTATGAGGTTTGCCATGTGTATTCTGGCAAACGACTTCGCAAACACCGCCTTTATCCCAAGATACATTGGAGCCAACGCCGCATGCTCTCGTGAACTGCCTTGTCCATAGTTTGCACCTCCTACTATGACTCCTCCACCTTTTTCCTTAGCCCTGTCGTGGAATGTGGAGTCTACAACTTCAAAGACGTATTTGCTGATTTCAGGTATGTTGCTCCTCAAAGGCAGTATCTTGCTTCCCGCAGGCATGATATGGTCTGTTGAAATGTCATCCCCTACCTTGAGCAGAACCTCACCAGAGAGGTTGTCGGATAATGGAGTGTTGATTGGTAAAGGCTTTATATTCGGTCCCCTGATTATGTCGCCGCCACTCGGCTTTATTATCGTCGACTCGTCTTTGTCAAACAATAATGGCATCTCCACAGCCGGATACTCCCCCAGTTTTCTGGGGTCAGTGAGTTTGCCATTCAAAGCTGTTGCGACTGCAGTCTCCACACTTGAGAGATAAACTTGGGCATCTTTTGTCCCGCTTCTGCCTTCGAAGTTCCTGTTGAATGTCCTAACTGACACGCCCCTGCTTGGCGGACTCTGTCCCATCCCAATACACGGCCCGCACGCGCACTCAAGTATCCTAGCACCAGCTTTCACAAGTGCTGAAAGACCACCGTCGCCTGCAAGCATTGACAGTACCTGCTTTGACCCGGGCGATACCGTAAGGCTAACTGTCGGATGTATGGTTTTCCCTTTGAGAATCTTGGCGGCTGTCTTCAAATCCTTAAGTGACGAGTTAGTGCATGAACCGATACAAACCTGGTTCACATCGACCCCCTCCACATCAGAGACTTTCACGACATTTCCTGGACTGTGGGGTTTGGCGATGAGCGGTTCAAGAGCAGCTAAATCTATTTCAATGACTTCATCGTATGATTCATCATCAGCCGTTAACTCACTCCAGTCTTTCTCCCTCCCATGCGCCTTCAGAAACTTCAGAGTCACATCGTCTGACGGGAAAACAGATGTTGTTGCCCCTAACTCAGCACCCATGTTCGTGATTGTCGCCCTCTCCGGAACAGACAATGTCTTTAATCCTTCGCCGAAGTATTCCATGATTTTTCCGACTCCTCCTTTCACACCTGTCCTCCTCAGGACTTCAAGTATGACGTCTTTTGCGGAAACCCATGGTTTGAGTTTTCCAGTCAGTTTCACACCAACAATCTTTTGTTTTTTTAATGTGAAGGGCTGCCCAGCCATAGCCAATGCGACATCCAATCCTCCTGCCCCGATTGCGACCATCCCAAGTCCTCCTGCATTGGGTGTGTGGCTGTCTGACCCCAGAAGTGTCTTCCCTGGTTTTGCGAAGTTCTCGAGATGTACCTGATGGCATATTCCATTTCCAGCCTTACTGAACAATATGCCGTATTTAGAAGCTACAGTCCTCAGGTACTCGTGGTCGTCAGCGTTAAATGGACCGCTCTGCAAGGTGTTGTGGTCTACATAGCTGACAGACAGTTCGGTCTTCACCTTAGGGGTGCGTAATGCCTCAAACTGCAGATAAGCCATCGTCCCCGTTGCATCCTGCGTCAGTGTCTGATCTATCATCAACTCAATCTCCTTCCCATCATCCGAGATTGTGTGTGTTTTTATGATTTTTTCAGCTACGGAAACCATCTAAAAATATACGTCGACTGCATATTAAACTTGCCTTTTTATGTAGAATCTTTATTATTTCACATGCGAAAAACTGCCATATTTTTTTCAATATTGTTTTTAGCGTTATCTGTCTGCGCTAGCCCGTGCCCGCCAAACGCCCGTGATTGTGTTGACTGTGCAGGTGTTGCCTGCACATCAAACTGTCTTCCAGGTGAGGGTAAAAAAGAAGCTGATGGTAGGATAACAGCATATGAATGGCTGCTTGAGGATGCTGGCACATGCAAATGTTACTGCCCCTGGAGGCCGCAGTCATCAACACCCACTACCTCTAAGGTTCTAACAACCTCCCGGCCGACGACTACTGAGAAGCCTTATGTTCCAGAGGGCGGTAACAGCAAATGCGACCCGTCAATCGGTGAAAACTGCAGGACATCAAGCGACTGCACCTGTCTTTCTGGCCAGACATGCGACCCAAAAAATCCGAAGGCGCAGGCAAACGGGTGCGTCTCAGCATATGATTCAGTGGTCTGTCCTGAGAATGCGGTGGCGTATGGAACACAGTGCGTCTG
Organism: Candidatus Altarchaeota archaeon; assembly: GCA_018815265.1. Classification (GTDB taxonomy): domain Archaea; phylum Altiarchaeota; class Altiarchaeia; order IMC4; family SCGC-AAA252-I15; genus JAHIYG01. Next base: position 3,708 of record JAHIYG010000106.1, read on the forward strand.
CAGGGAAGGCTATATGTGGAACCAAGACAAAACCTCATGCATCAAAAAAGGCAATGAGGTATGTGACAACAAATTCGATGATGACGGAGACAAACTAATTGATTGCGAAGACTCGGACTGCGAGGGACACCCCAACTGCAGGGAAATGTGCGACAACAAAAAAGACGACGACCTCGACGGCTTCATAGACTGCATTGACTTGGAAGACTGCGCAGACGACCCTGACTGCAGGGAAATATGCGACAACGGAGTCGACGACACGTCGGACGGCAAGGCCGACTGCGAGGACCCGGCCTGCGCCCTGGCCCTGAACTGCAGGCCGGAGCTTCCCGCCAAGCTCGACCTGTTCATCATGAGCGAGTGCCCGTTCGGAACCGAGGCGCTGTTCGCCCTCTACGACGTCTCCCACCACTTCGATGAGACGATCGACATCCGGGTC
>JAHIYG010000107.1 GCA_018815265.1 Candidatus Altarchaeota archaeon
CCTGCTTCCCTGGAGGCAATATGTCTTTCTTCATGTCTATGGTATAATTTCTGGATTATATAAGGACGGTTCATCATTGATTCTTTATGGCAGGCAGGTTCATTGTCTACTACACCAGCTATTCGGAAGCCGTTTTCTTTGGAAGGAGCTTCTGTAAGTCTATCGGCATTCTCCCATTCAGTAATAAGTCTACCAGGGCCACGAATAATACCCATCTCTGCAAGCCACTCGATTAGATAAGGTAACATTGGCACTAGTGCTAACCCTATCCATACACTTGGGCCCGCTAATGCAGTGATAAATAAAGTCCCCAATATGCCGACAAAGGCTCCTGTTACAGAAACGTTCCGCAGGCTCTTAGCTAAACGCCTATATGCTTTCTTTGGATAGTAACATTTCCTCCCTCTAGCATCAGAATATTCAATGGCAGTACAGTTTTCATACCTTCTTGATATAGCTTCATACAGAGTTCTTGCACTGTAGGCATTCAGAGGGGTTTCCTCACCTAAGCCCCGGATTTTTACATAGAAAAACCTATTCACAGCGCAAGCTGCATCCTCAAGTTGAGCCAACACATAAGTTACAATATGTTTTTCATCTGCAGATATCTCAATCACTACTGAATCACTCCCTAACGACATACGTTCTGATGTCCATTCCGTATGCAATAATGAAAACATTATATCTGCAATTTTTAGTTTATATAGAGCAAGCAGATATAGTGTTGTGAAAATCGAAACAAATGTATTGAGGTCCCCGCCTCCTTTAATAATAATAAAACTCTCAGTAAATACCGCTAATACAATACCAAGACTAATAATTGACCAAATCTCATCCGAAAGTAAATAATCAGAAATATCCTTCGCTCTTGATCTTGTGGATTCGGCTATCCTCTTAGGCATTCCTTTTACCCTAACCCACCGGACTAAACGAGCCCAGCGACCTGAACGTACTAACCATATCAACCCCAACACTGCTCCTATACCCAACCCAACAGCAATAATAGGCACCGCCAAGTTAACCCAATCAACATCACCATGCTCCATCAATCTACTAGCGTAAGAAGCAAAATTATCACCACCAAGTCCACTGAACAAGCTCCCACCACCCAAGACGAGTCCGGCGAGATGCTTGTCTGTGTCTTCTGTTTGTAAGATGTCGGCAAGTCCGAGTATATTATGAACCTTTTGCTTCTCTGAATCCCATTTTCTTTGCGCCTCCGGAGAGCTGCTTATCGAGACAAAATGCTCCATTGTAGCTAAAAAGTTCTTTCTATACCGTTCAGGAAGGCGTGCTATGTATTCCAAAAATCCTCCATCGAGTATTAATATCGGGTAGTAGAAATCAGCGAAATTATTCTCTGGCCCATATCCCACTGAAAGAACCTCTCTCTGAAGGCCAGATGCTATAATTTCCTCAGCCACTGTTTCAGGATTATATAACCACGTCGCCATAAATAAATCCGTAACTTTAACAATTTGCGCAAGCTGGTCAACCTTTTCTTTCCGTTCTTCTCGGACGGTTTCCAGGGTTCTTTCATACTGTGCAAGGATAGTCTTACGGGATTCTGTATCATAAGCAAAGTCTGTTGCTAAAATACCAACTGCAACATCCCTTAACTCATCAACTGCCTCATCGCCTAAAAATGCAGTCACGATGCTGCGGAACCTTTCCTTGCGTTCATCACTCACAAGGGCTTCAAACTTGCTTTCATTAGGAGCGCCAATCTCACACGCAAGGTCTGGCCACATCTCAGGTCCAAGAAGCTCTTTAAGTTGTCTCAGTGTTTCATGAACATAAGCTTCCCTGGCTGTCTCTCCAGGATTCACTCCCAAAAATTCAAATTTTACTGCAGCGGCAATATCCTTATCTTCTAATATCCTGCGAAAAACCTCCAACGTAACTCCTTCAGCCTCCATCTTCCGAAAGCCACCTTGTATAGCAGTATCTAACAACCTTTGAATTTCTGCTTCTCCGCTCTCAGAAACCAAAGTTTCGCGAAGGTGAAAATCATGTAATAATCCTGCAAGGAAGACAACCTTCACATCTCTATCCGATGTAATAAGTCCGGGCGTCTTCATCGCAGTAATCAAAGAACCATACGCTACGGTTAATGCGTGTGCATAGTTATGGTAGAATGTATCTACTAACCCCATTTCTTCATGCCAAGTTTCTATCATATCCATTAAATCCCTGGTAGCGGTTACCTCTTTATCACCAAGGCCTGCAATGTTCAATAATTCAGGAATTTTTTGTTTAAGAACATCGACTGCTTGTTTCTGTGATGAGAACGGACCGACATGCTCAGCTATATCCTCGGCAGACTGGGTCAAGACAAATGTCATTCGTATTTCAGCCTCTCTTTGTCTGAAAATTCTCTCAGCCTGCTCAGCCCTAGATGCACGTACTGCATCGCTCACATCAGGTC
>JAHIYG010000108.1 GCA_018815265.1 Candidatus Altarchaeota archaeon
TACACAGTAAACTGTGGGGTTGAGTGTATGGCAAAAAAAGGAGAGAAATACGTTTGTGGCGTATGCGGGGTGGAGATAGTATGTGTGGAGGGATGCTGCTGTACAGCGTCCAAGATAATTTGTTGCGGCAAGAAGATGTCTGTGAAAACTGCCAAAAAGACGGCAACAAAAAGCAAAGCAAAGAAAAAATAGGGTGATTTAAGATGTTAAGCAAAAAAATAGAGGCGGCCATAAATGGCCAGATAAATTGGGAACTGTATTCGTCGTATCTGTATCTGTCGATGTCTGCTGACGCGGCAGCAAAGAATTTGACTGGGATGGCTTCATGGCTGATGTCACAGTCGCAGGAGGAGGTCACGCACGCTATGAAGCTGTACAACCACGTCATCGAACGCGGCGGTACCATATCTCTTGCGCCTATTGGCGCTGTGAAGGCGAGCTGGAAGAATCCGTTGGAGGCATTTAAGGATGCGCTCGAGCATGAAAAAGGCGTTACAGATAAAATCAACAAAATAGTCGATATGGCTATTGCTGAGAAGGATCATGCAACGCATAATATGCTGCATTGGTTTGTTGACGAGCAGGTTGAGGAAGAAGCTAATGCGACGGCGATTGTGGAAAAGCTGAAATTGATAGGTGACAACCCCGGCCCACTTTATATGTTGGACAAGGAACTGGGTGGACGCCCCCTGTTATTCACTATTCCAAAGGGTGACTGACATGTCGGATGAGAAAAAGGCAACGATATATTCGACACCGACTTGCCCCTACTGTAGGATGGCGAAGGATTACTTAACGCAAAAGGGTGTGAAATTCGAGGATGTCGATGTCTCCCAAGACCATGCACGGGCGAAGGAGATGATTGAGAAAAGCGGGCAGATGGGTGTCCCCCAGATTGAGATAGGGGATAAGCTAATCGTGGGGTTTGACAAGGAGGAAATAGACAAGGCCTTGTCAGAGTAAAGATGGTTTGGGAACTTGCAAAAAACATATACTGTATCGGTTCGCAGGACTGGGATAGAAGGCTTTTTGACGAGTTGATACCCCTTCCCGACGGTACAAGCTACAACTCCTACATCATAAACGGCAGTGAAAAAACCGCGTTGATTGACACGGTCGATCCGACGAAAACCACTGAATTAATAGATAACCTACGTGGGCTTTCTATTGCTAAAATAGACTATGTCATCCCCAACCATGCGGAACAGGATCATTCCGGCTCAATACCTGCTGTTTTATCGGCTTACCCTGGCGCCAAGGTTGTGACAAACGAGAAATGCAAGGATTTCCTCATAGACCTACTGCATATAGAAGATTCAAAATTCCATGTTGTGAAAGACGGTGAAACACTTTCATTGGGTGATAAAACACTGGAGTTTATACTGGCTCCATGGGTTCATTGGCCTGAAACCATGTTAACCTACCTTCGCGAGGAAAAGATTTTGTTTAGCTGCGACTTATTCGGCTCGCACCTAGCCACTACTGAACGGTTTGTTGGCGTGGACGCGGTTGTCTTGAAGGGCGCTAAGAGATATTATGCGGAGATTATGATGCCGTTCAGGCAGATGATAAGAGGTCACCTGAAAAAACTCGAGGGATACGACATCAGGGTGATTGCTGCAAGTCACGGCCCAGTCTATGATAAACCAGAGTTTATAGTTGACGCATACAGGGGTTGGGTTTCGGATGACGTCAAAAACGAGGTTGTGTTGGTTCACATCTCCATGCACGGCAGCACTCAGAGGATGGTCGACTATTTCATAGGTGCATTGTCTGATAGGGGGGTTGTTGTCAAACCATTTAATCTGTCTGTAACAGACATTGGAGAACTGGCTATGGCTTTGGTTGACGCTGCTACTGTTGTGCTGGCTTCTCCAGTGGTTCATGTGGGTCCGCATCCGCAGATGGCTTATGCGGCATTTTTAGCCAATGCCCTCAGGCCTAAGACCCGTTTCGCATCTGTTATCGGCTCATATGGTTGGGGTCAGCAGCTTGTTGAGAGACTGGCACAGCTCATACCTAATCTGAAGGTTGAGTTGTTGAATCCTGTAATAGCCCGGGGGCTTCCGAGGGAATCTGACTTTAAGGAGCTTGACAGACTTGCAGATGACATATCCAAAAAGCATAAAGAGCATAAACTCGTATAATCTGGGCTGGTCTCATGACTTCATCGATGCTGTCATCAACAAATATTTAACCAAAACTGCGTAAGTCATAAGAATGAAGATTTGGAGAAACATTTGTTTTTTGATTTTTTTTATCCTATTGGTGTTTGTTTTCAAATATCCGGTCTTGGATATAGGCTACCACCAATATGAGTTAGCTTCCTATGTGCCAAATGGCATAAGTCTAGCTGAAAAGGGACTGGCATTCTATCCCATACACAGAGATTATCTGTTTCATGGTCATTCCCAGCTTTTTCCCATAACTCTCGCAATATCCTATAAAATATTCGGGATAAAACCGTTTTCGACACACTTAGTACCCCTAATTTACTCAATCATCGGATTATACTACACTTTCCTATGCGGGAAGTTCCTCGCGTCTAAAGGTAAAACAGATGGTCTAGAAGCAAAAACTTCAGATGCATCAGAAAAAGACATAACATCATCAATAACATTAACTCTTCCAGAAATGATAGGTCTATCAGCGGCTTTGCTGCTATTCTTCAGCCCATTGTACTTCGCGCAAAGTGGAATAGCAAACATGGATTTAGCATTATCTGCGATGACGATAGCAACCTATTACTACTACCTACGGAGAAAATGGATAGGTTACGTAATAGCATCTTCAATAATGGTGTTAATCAAAGAACCAGGCACAATCATAATCCCAATTCTATTATTTGATTACTTATTTCAAAAACAGAAAAAGACAATAAAA
>JAHIYG010000109.1 GCA_018815265.1 Candidatus Altarchaeota archaeon
ACTTAGCTTTACCGCCGAGTTCCTTAATCTTAGACTCCAACTCTATCAAAGTCTCCTGCTTGCCAGCGGATATGGACTTGAATGTTTCCTCGTCAATCTCGCGCTTTAGGTATTTTTCATGGCTTATGTCAAGCATCTTCTGTATTTGGTCGCGTTCACGAACCAAGTCCGAAAGTGACGATTTTCCACGCCTAGAAGACAATACATCATAGACTATCATAATAAGTATTATCAAGCCGATGAATGCAAAAATTAAAATACCGTATTTTTCAATAACAATCTCTGTAAAGTTTGAAGACTCCTTTATCCCGAAGTTAAGCTCATAGACTCTGCCTTCACGGGCAACCTCAGGGGTTCGCTGCGAAGGATTAGACTCTCCATATCTCAGATATACGTCATAGTAGAATCCTGGCGTGACATTTACTTCATACCTGCCCTTAGAGTCTGTAGCAGAAGAGGATACCGGCTTATCATATTCCCCGCTTTTATATACGTCCAAATCCAAGCCTGAAATGCTGACTCCAGTATCTACATCCCTGACAAGACCGCCTATTATGGCATATTCCTGCGCATAGCCTTGAGAGCTTAAAAGACAAAGCAAGAAAAGTACTGTGAAAAACTTCATAAATAGATTAATTGAGTCCAAGTAAAAAAACCTATGTGTCACAGACTACTTCAATAACCCATCCGTTATTTTCCTGCGCAACCTTAAGCTCATGGTATGTGGCTGCCTTGACCTCCTTCAAAAGCTTGTGTTTTTTTGGGTCATATATTTCTCCTGAAACCCTTGCAGTTAATTTGTACCCTATCGCCTCCTTAAGGTCAAGGTCGAATTTTGAGGCAAGAAAATGCTCTGTTGAAAAGAGAAAAATCAATTCAGTCAGAAAATGGTGCACAAGCATTTCAGGCTTGTGAATCTTTATGGTGAACTCCTTCACAGTCTTTGCCTCAATCTTGCTCTCTCCTGCAATTGCCGTGTAGAGGGCCTTCCCAGATTCAGACAAAGCATCAACTAAGGTCTTGCCTTTGGCTCTAATCTTTATATCCGCTGTGTGGTCCAAGAATTCGAAAGTCATATTCAGATGTCCTTGTCTAGGACTTCAACTATTTCTGAAAGAAACTTTGTTTTACCGCCTGTCGACTCAGCCAATGACTTCTCACACACTATACACTTTATTTTTGATGCGACACAACCGAAAACAACCTGTTCGTTTCCGCAGTCACCGCATTTTATCTTCATAAACCTGCTTTTTGTCTTCTTGTCCTTGCTCATCATCCTACCTCGACAGTTTTCTTGGTTCTTGCAGCAAACAGTTTCTGGTGTTTTTTCTTGCATTCGCCACATTCAAGAACCAATACAGTCCTCTTGCCTATTTTGTAGCAGGGCTTCTTCGGCGTCCTAGGCATGCCCCCGTATCCGCGCTTTACTGCCTCGAACTTCCTCCTGCCCTGGTTCATGCTCCGCTCCTTGCCTTTCCGGTTCAACTTCACGTTATGTGTCGTGTGTTTGTTGCATGACGGACAGTTTGTCCTGATTTTGTCTGGGACCTTCATCGGACAAATATATAAACACTCATCCTATAAAAAGACTCCTCAGCCCTCTTGTACGGCTCCTTTCTCTATTAGAAGTTTTGCTGTTTGCTCTGGCAATTCCACTACCTCCTCTGACTTGAAGGGACCATATTCTAGGCCGTCTGAACCCATGATCTTGGGCAGTGGAGAAGATACCTTGACCTTCAGAAGAAATGTTTTAGGCTTCTCAGGCTCTTTTTTGATGTTTTTCGAGAAAACCTGCCCCCTAACCTGAGATAAAAGACCTAAAATACCGCGATATAGTCTCAACTCATGCTCTAATGCGTTTCTTGGGTTTGGCACTTCGTTTTCTGCCCTGCCTGCGGCAAGCACTAGCTTGTTTATCCTAAGGTTGTATATGGATTCGCTCAAGTCGTCGATGTTTGACTTGTACTCAAGTGCTTGGGGGTCCTGGGAAAGCCTTCTTACTTGGTCGAAAAAATCCAAAGGCAAAGACTCAAGCTTGGGCGACTGCCTCTCGCGCCTGTATGCAGCCTCCAATTCAGCGAATGTTATCATTTTATCAGATATAGCTTGATCCTGTTTTCCCGTATTCAGGATTGATTACCTGGTCTTTTTCTATGCCCTTCCAGACGCTGCCATATCTCTCCTGAAGCTGGTATTCAATGGGTTTACTCTCCTCGATTGCAGCCTTGATATGTGAAGCACCCATGTACTTTACTCCCTCGTCT
>JAHIYG010000110.1 GCA_018815265.1 Candidatus Altarchaeota archaeon
AGATACGACGTCAAAGGCATGCTGGTTTACAGGGGAGGTGGAATGAAGATAATCAGGGAGATGAGCCGATTCCTCGAGAATCTCCTTGAGGAGGATGGACATGAGCCTACTCTTTTCCCGATACTCGCTCCTGAAAGCCTCCTTATGAAAGAAGCAGAACACATCGCTGGCTTTTCAGAAGAGGTATATTGGGTGACTCACGCCGGCGGAAACCCATTGGATAGGAGGATGGCTTTGCGTCCGACCTCGGAAACCATAATGTATCCAATGTTTGCGTTGTGGACGAGGACATTCCAGGATTTGCCGATTAAAGTCCACCAAACAGTCACAGTCTATCGGTGCGAGACAAAACAGACGAGACCATTGATACGTTCGCGGGAGATTTACTGGAATGAGGGACATACCGCCTTCGCAACACGAGAGGATGCTTTGAAGAATATAGAAACAATCACTGAGATATACCTGAAACTCATAAATGGGCTCTTGTGTATTCCAGTAGACGTCAACAAAAGGCCTGACTGGGACAAGTTCCCGGGCGCAGAATACACCATAGCCTTTGAAACCATCATGCCAGACGGGAAGACTTTGCAGGTTGCGACAATACACAATCTTGGCCAGCACTTCAGCAAAGTCTTTGACATAGTCTTCGACGACGCAGATGGGAAGAAACAGTACGCATGGCAGACAAGCTATGGTCCGGGGTTCGGCAGGCTCTTGGCTGCGACGGTCTCAATACACGGCGATGAAAAGGGGATGGTTTTACCGCCCAATGTCGCACCAACACAGGTTGTTATAATACCCATCTTGTTCAAGGAAAACGCTGAAAATGTGATGGCCTATGTTGATGAAGTTAAGAAGACACTTGAAAAGGCAGGTGTTAGGGTTTTTGTCGACTCATCAGATGAACGCCCCGGAGCCAAACACTTCAGGTGGGAGATGGAGGGCATACCAGTCAGGATTGAAGCAGGGCCCAAGGATGTGGCAGAAAAATGCGTTGTGGTAGTGAGAAGGGACACGTCAGAGAAAAAGAAGATTAAGCTTGAGGAGTTGGATGTCATAAAGGTTTTCGAGGAGATTACAGACAACATGAGGGACAGGGCTCAGAAGAGATTCAGTGAACGGTTCTTCAAAGCATCGGACATGGAGGATTTGAAAAAACTGGTTGGGGAGGGGATAGTGTCTGTTGGTTGGTGCGGGGAAAGCGAATGTGTGAAGCCGCTTGATGAAACAGGAACCATACTTTCAGTCTCAGACAGTGATGCAAAATGCATTGTATGCGGGAAGAAAGGCAAAAAGATAAAATTGGCTAAAACCTATTGAATGCACATATTTCCGAAGCAGCCGATTTTCTGCTCTCTGTGGTGGGCGTCTGACCCGCCGGTGACGTATAGGCCTGCCTTTTCGACTGCTTTAGCTATCTTGTCTGCCACATCTATCCTGTGCGCTGGATGATATGCTTCAATCGCATCCACCCCATACTGTCCGAACGTCCTGAACAAACATGTGAGTTCCTCAAGCCCTAAATATGCGGTTTTGGGGTTTGATGAGACGATGTGGGGTAGTATGACTACTCCGCCTGACTTTTTTATGATCTCAACCGCCTCTCTAAGACATGGTTTGTTGGCGTTGAAGTCTCCGTATCTCTCACGCATAGACTCAACTATGGATTTTTCAATCCTAAGCCTTCTTTTTTTCTTGCTTTTGTATCTGTCCCTTCGCTCATTCATAGAAACCCCGAACACCCTTCTCATGACGACCGTGTTTTTTTCACTGTACATCGAACGAGCCAACGCCTTGTATACGTTGCGGTATACCTGAAGCCTCTCGTCTGTGTTGGGGTCGAACATGAAGCCTTTGGATTCTAGTTCCTCCTTTATCTCCAACGCATAGTTTATGTCTTTCAGGCGTGTGTCGTCAAATGAATCAACCCACCTTCGGAGGTGTCTGCTTTGTGTGTCTACACCCACACCCAAAACATGGATTTTTTTAACGCCCATAAAATCCTTTTTTTCAATTCTTGCCGAAAACTCTATGCCAGACACTATTTCAGAGTCGTTTTCTCCGAATATCTTCTTGATTTTGTACAGCTCTTCGATGCTTTCGCGGACGCCAGCCAGACTATAGTGGTCTGTCACAGCAACCTTCATGTTTTTCTCAAATACTTCAAATGCAAG
>JAHIYG010000007.1 GCA_018815265.1 Candidatus Altarchaeota archaeon
CAACTGCTGATGAAATATCTGCTAAACTGCTTGAACAAGACGGCATAAAAGAATCTGACTTTAAAATACCTGAAAAAAACACCCTCAAAAGTAGGGGTGAATACCGGGACTCTTTCAAGCAGATACACGACATCAACTACAAAATCGAAGAAGACATTGTCGTTTTTGAGTTCAGCCTGGAAAAGGGGGCATACGCAACAGTAGTTCTCAGAGAATACATGAAAAACTAACTGTTAAAACACGATGCCGGCTTCCTACCGGACATAATGGCTTCAACCTCATCCTTGAAATAGATGGCATTCTCGGGTTTAATCCTATTCGCGCGGAAACACCCGCAGACATGAAAGAGGTTGCTTTGCCTGCTAGCCAAATACCTAAAGCCGGGAGGGCAATGTGCCACAGATGTGTTTTCAACAGTCTCAGATAAGGAGGTAATTTCTGGTTCATCAATCTCCTCCTGGGGACACACACATTCCCCAGATTTTACGCTGCTGAAGTCGCAGTCACCAGGGTTGTCAACGATAGATTGATCAGGACATATGAACCTCTCACGGACCACCTCATTTGAGAGGCACCCACAAACCAGCAAAACCGCGAAAACACGCCACAACATGAAAAACCCCCCGGAAAAATACAGATAAAACAACATGCATTAGAAGGTAGTACTTGAAGCCAACAGATATTAGAAGACATAAAAAAATCGTCTTAAAAAGGTATGCTCTCTACTATAAACCGATGGAGATACTAACCTATGGGTGTGCAGTAAACCAGTCAGACAGCGAAATAATCCATGCCCTACTCAGAAATGCAGGGCTTGAAGGAAAAGACTATATTGTAGTCAACACATGCACCGTCAAAACACCCACTGAAAACAAAATAATAAAGAAGCTGAAAAGCCTGGAGGAAAAAGGAAAGACAGTGATTGTCGCTGGATGTCTTCCAAAAGCCAGGCCAGAAATAGCAGGTGATTTCCAGAATTTCTCGTTCATCGGCACAAATGTGCAAGACATAGCAGAAGCCGTACATAGTGCGGTTAAAGGAGAGAGGTATGTGAATATTGGGTCGGCATCTGAGAAACTGAATCTGCCATGTGATAGGGTAAACAAAGCCATAGGAATCGTCCAAGTCTCTGAAGGATGCCTTGGTGCATGCAGCTACTGCCAGACAAAGCACGCCAGGGGAGACCTCACATCATACGAAGTCAATGAGGTTGTCGCATCCGTGAAACGACATTTGGCAGATGGCACTAAAGAGATTTGGCTTACAAGCCAGGACATGGGAGCATATGGGAAAGACATCGGCGAAAGCCTGACTGAACTAATAAACGCAGTCGCATCAATAGAAGGCGAATATAGGGTGAGGGTCGGCATGATGAACCCGGGACAGTTGATGGGGCAATTAGACGAGTTGGTTGATGCATATTCAAACGAAAAAATATACAAGTTCGCACACATACCAGTTCAGTCAGGAGACAACTGTGTCCTGAAAGACATGAGAAGAGGATACAGTGTTGAGGAATATATGGATGTAATAGAATGCTTCAAAAAAATAGAAGCGACAATATCCACTGATTTGATTGTCGGATACCCGACAGAAGATGAAAACGCACTACAAAACACATTAGCCCTAATTGAGGAAGTGAAGCCAGACATAGTAAACATAACTCGCTTTTGGCAGCGCCCAAACACTGCCGCCTCCAAACTAAAGCAGCTACCAGGGAGAGAGACAAAAAGACGCTCAAGAATGCTGAGCAGCCTATTTGAAAGAGTGGGTTTGGAAAAAAACAAGAAATGGATTGGGTGGAGTGGCAGATGCCTCATATCATCTGAGAACCAGGACGGCAGCCTAACATGCAGAAACGACTTCTACAAACCCATAATCATAAAACATGGGAAAGTTGGAGAATGGATTAATGCAAAAGTAAAGTCCGCAACATACTACGACCTCAGAGGCGACGCCTGCTCCTTGCCCTAATCCGAGACATAGCAAAAATAGAGAAAACAATAAAGGCCACTAACGCAAGAAACACAAACATCAACAATGTGAAGTCATAGTTGCATGAGTGATTTGTCGCCCTCTGGAAAAGATCGCATCTCAGCTTCATGCAGCTATGGTCTTGCGCATACTCATTGCCAGCGCATATTAGGTCGGTACATGCCATTCCATGGCAGATCTTGCCTGACGGACATTGATTGCTTGTGTTGCATTCATTTTTGATACACCTATTCCCAATACAAGCCGAACCATTGCTACAGTCTTCTTGGGAGCAGCATTCGTATCTGAAGCATTCATCACCTACCAGCTCACCGCACAAACAAGGCAACTTAATACATGTGTGGTTCACACAACTAACTCCTATTCTACAGTCCATATCACTGCAACAATCGTATACTACGCAGTCGCTCCCATTGTAGTATGAACACTCAGGACACTGGAAGTCAATACAATCTCCGCCAATGCAGTTTTCAGATGGCATACAGTCACTGTCCTCTGAACAGTTTACACCATATTCAACATAGTAAATAAGGTCTGTGAGTCGGGAGGATACAATAAACACTGCTGTTGTAGAGTTAATCTTTACGCCATTGGTTTTTAACACCTGGGAGGGGGGGAAAACATAAAGATTAATCAATTCCACGCCAGAGTATCTTTTATCTGAAAAAAAGGACGCATTCAAGGTATAGTTGTACCTGCCAGGACGCAGGGGTGTGATTTCAGCATTTGAACCACCGAGTAAACAGTCGTCAGATGTCATAACCAACATCTTTATA
>JAHIYG010000111.1 GCA_018815265.1 Candidatus Altarchaeota archaeon
GGATACTGGACGGGTGGGGTAGAAGCAGACAGGGATGGTTCACTACATGGCCTTGGCAGGATAATACTGTATGCGGCAATATACACTGCAGTCATACCGTTTGCCTCAATATTGGGCAGTATGATTTTGGGTGGAAACATAGTCTTCGGGCCAATAGTAGCTGCAACATTCTCTCTCGCACTCCCAAGCTACTACCTATCGCAAGTCTCCCCATACTGCATACGGTTGGCGACAAAAAAGGTAGCCCACGCCGGAAAAACCAGCGGAAAAATATATGCCACATCCACATTAGGCAGCATAGTCGGGACATTCCTCTCAGGCTTCATACTAATACCCCACTTCAAAGTAACAGTTATCATAGAGTTGCTGGCAGTGTTCCTATTCATAATATCGCTATACCTAACCGTCGGAAAAACAGTGCTTAAGCTACTGGATGGTGGCTTCATAGCCTCCATGCTAGTGATTCAGCTACTATGGCTTCCATCCCCCTCAGCAGCCGCAATGCCTGTAAACTCCACAATAGTGTTTGATTCAGACTCAGCATACAATTCCGTCCTCGTTCTTGATGTAGCCTCAAACAATGCCTCCACATACCGGCTACTTCGGCTTGGCAACCTCATACAGGGAGGATTAAACATGGAATCCAACGACAGCCTATACGAGTATATCTACTTCTTCCAGCTTCCATGGCTTTATAACCCCAAAACCAAGGACATACTCTTTCTTGGAAATGGTGCGGGAGTCGGCATAAACTACCTCCACAGCATCTACCCAGACGCTGAAATAGACGTGGTAGACATAGACCCAATGGTTTTTGAAGTAGCAAAGGAATACTTCAATGAACGACAAAATCCCAACATACGGTTTTACACAGACGATGCGAGAATGTATCTAAAGAAAAACGAAAAAAAATACGACTTGATAATCATGGACGTATACGGGTCAACACATGAGATACCCAACCACCTCGTCACACAAGAAATGCTCTCCGAAGTCAAAGCAGACCTAAAAAAAGACGGCATATACCTGCAGGAAGTTGTGTCAGCATTAGATGGAGACAACTCACTGCTTATGAAATCAGTGTTAAAGACGACAAAGACAAAATTCAAAAACAATAAAATAATCCCCCTCATAAACAGCACTGACAAAAGGCAGACAGTAATACTGTTATCATCCGACGCAGAATTCTCCCAAAACCCAGATGTTAAAGAATACCTAAAGACAGTCCCAACAAGGCTTCGGCAAATGATGAACCAATCAATCAACACCTACTTGCTCGCCGACTACACCTTAGACTGCGCAGACGCAATACTGCTCACAGACGACTTTAGCCCAACAGAAGGATTAGTCCGCTAGCCCTGATGCCTTCTGAAATCACCTTTTAAATCCTTGTATCCCTGGTTGCTCTCCAAGAATTCCATGAACTTCCGAAGCTGCTCTATTGTCTCATCAGATAGTTGATGCTCTATCTTGCAGGCGTCAGCCTCCGCAGTCCTGTCAGATACCAAAATAGTCTGCAAAAGCTTTTTGATGGTCTCATGCCTTGCATACACAGCCTTGGCAATCCTCAAACCCTTAGGGGTAAGTCTAACAGGCTGATACCTCTCATACTCAATCAATCCTGCAGTGGAAAGCTTAGAAAGCATCTCAGAAACCGAAGGCGGAGAAACACTCAACTCCCTAGCCAAATCCTTTGTCCTAACAAACCCACGCCGTCCCTCAACAACCAAGATAGCCTCCAAATAATCTTCAAAAACCCCAGAAACCATATCAAAATAATATTAGGTATACCAAATAAATATTTGGAAAAAAGCATTAAACCTAACTTTTTTAGGTTATGCTTATTAAATTCCTAAAACATAATGTTAGGTAAGCCTAAAAATGGAGTTTTTACTTCTGGATTTGGAACCAAGTCAATATGCCAAAATAAAGGATTTGGGTGGGGGGCATGTATTTCAGGATAGGATGCGTTCCATGGGTCTGAAGGAGGGCTCTTCAGTCAAGCTGATAGCTAAGGAGCCATTTGGGGGCCCTATTGTCGTGAAGGTCGGGAATACAAGGGTGACGCTTGGGCGAGGTATGGCGTCCAAGATACTTGTTGAAAAACAGACGGCATAGGCTGGTGTTGACATGATACAGATTCTTTTGATGGGTAACCCGAACGTCGGCAAGAGCGCGTTGTTCTCAAGGCTAACTGGAGTTGACGTCACATGCTCGAACTATCCAGGCACGACTGTCGGGTTTTGCTCTGGCAAACTAAGACATGGTGGATTAGATGCCCAGGTGATTGACGTCCCAGGCACTTACTCCCTCCAACCAACGTCGCCTGTGGAGGATGTCGCCAAAAAAATGCTTGAAGAGGGGGATGTAGTTGTGGATGTAATAGATGCCACAAACCTGGAGCGAAACCTCCACCTAGCATTGCAGATAATTGACTCAGGCAAGAAGACAGTCATCGCATTGAATATGATGGATGACACACGGCACCTAGGAATAGACGTAGACGTCGAGAAACTCGAGAAAATCATTGGAGTCCCTGTTGTATCGACTGTCGCAGTTACCGGGGAGGGGGTTAAGGAGCTTGTTGAAAAATTACATTCTGCCAAATCAAACAAAAAAAATAGAAGCGAAGACGAGAGATTTCGGCAAGCAGGACACATAGTCGGTAAGGTCCAGAAGATAACAGAAAAAAAACACACCTTCATGGAGCATTTGGAGGATGCATCAATCCAACCGCTTACTGGTTTCCCAATAGCTGCTGCACTTCTTTTTGTGATGTCTCTTATTCTACTGAAATCAGGGGAACTATTCATAGCCTATATACTGGATCCTTTTTTCTACGGAATATACCACCCACTAGTTTCAACTGCAGTCAAGACCCTATTCGGTGATGGACTGGCGTATGAGCTGCTTGTTGGAAGTGGAGCGGACATGGTCTCCTCACTTGGAGCCTTAACGGCGGGGATATATGTGCCGTTCGCAATGATACTGCCCTATGTGGCCCTGTTTTACCTATTTCTCGGGCTTTTAGAAGACAGCGGATACCTCCCGCGCCTTGCGACACTCATGGACAACCTAATGCATCGCGTCGGACTACATGGAATGGGTGTCATACCTGTGGTTTTGGGAATGGGATGCCGAGTACCTGGGATACTATCGACTAGGATGTTGGAAACTGGAAAACAACGTTTCATTGCTGCAGTATTAATCAGCATATGCATACCCTGCCTTGCTCAAAACGCAGTCGTCATAGGTCTTCTGCTGCCTCATGGGTTGAAATATGTTGCAGTAGTCTATGTCACACTCACAACACTATATCTTCTCATTGGTGCATTCCTGAAAAGGTTCATCCCAGGCGATAGTCCGGAGATAATAATGGAGATACCCCCCTATAGGGTGCCGAACAGCTATCAACTCCTTAAAAAGACTTGGATGAGGGTCAGATACTTCCTAACAGAAGCAGTTCCCTACATAATAGGGGGGGTATTTGCTGTGAATATAATGTATAAACTCGGTGTTGTAGACTACATAACACACGTCTTCGGGCCAGCCCTTTCAATATTATTCGGCCTGCCGCAGGAGGCAATAATTGCATTGCTTGTAGGATTTTTGAGAAAGGACTTTGCAGTTGGGATGCTAGCCCCTATTGCGATGACTCCAATGCAGTTGGCTGTCGCCACAACCCTTCTCGTCACATACGCCCCATGCCTTGCGACCTTGACTGTCCTATACCGGGAACTGGGTTTGGGTGATTTTTTGAAATTCCTCGCGTTGATGACACTAGTAACAGTAGCTACTGGAGTGGCCATGAAGGCGGTGTTCCTCTAGGGCGGATTGTATTTACTCCGATACTCACGAACTTCCTTCACTGATATGTCTGCAGAAATTATCTGCTCTTTTCCGCCCGCACTTGCAAGCACCTCACCATGCGGCGATATTATCTGTGATGCGCCGAAAAAGGTGTTTTTCAGGTTTTTGCCGACCATGTTGACTCCCAAGACAAAGCTTTGGGTTTCAATCGCGCGCGCCTTCAAAAGCGTCACCCAATGATCCTTTCTTGGACTAGGCCAATTAGCAACCACAACATGGAATTCGCAGTTTAGCTTGGAAAAAAGCCCTGCAAACCTCAAATCATAGCATATGTGTGGCATTACTTTGAAGCCCCCTAACTCAAAAGTTGCATTCTTTTTTCCCGGGGAGTAGACAAGATGCTCGCCGCCATACCTGAAAAGCTTCATCTTCCTATATTTACAAACTAATCTGCCTCGTTTGTCGTAGACTACTACAGTATTATATGGTTTTTTCCCGAGGCTTTCCTCGATGAATGAACCAACCACTGTAATCGCGTTTTCTTTGGCTGCATCAGACAATGCAGTGCATGTCGGGCCATTGGTTTTTTCAGCATATTTCTGCGGTTCCAATGTGACTCCAGTCGCGAAAAGCTCAGGCAGACAGGCGAGTTCACATCCCATGTCCGCTGCCTCACCAACAAGCTTCATTGCACGGCATATATTCTCCCCTGGATTTTCCCACTTTATCCTCAACTGTATTGCGCAGACATTCATCTTTTAACCTATGTTGTTTAATCCTAAAAACGTGAAGCTCATCATCTACTCAAGCGATGATTTGGCAGGGGCAAACATCGCAGAAACTATGATTTCAACATACGGTTTCGAGGAGTCTGAGGAAGGCATATACTCAAAAGATGATATCTTGCTTTTTCAAGTAGAAGGCTCAGTCAAGGATTTGACAACCCTCCCCTACAGTCCAGAATACTGTGTCGTCGCATCAAGGCATAAGGCAGAGTCAGGCAACAAAACACTCACAGTACACCCGACTGGCAATTTCGGGAAAGCCCAAATGGGTGGTTCAGACTCCAGGCTGCAGATGACAGACTCCCATGTGATGCGCCAAGCCCATATGTTACTCCATGAAAAGAGGGAAAAATACGCTCTAGAATACAATGTCACAAGGGAGGTCACACATCATGGCCCGACAGACCTGCAATTTCCCCTACTCTATGTCGAGGTCGGCTCGACAGAGGCTGAATGGAAGGATATGAAAGCTTGCACAGCAGTTGCTGAAACCATATACGAGCTGGTCTCAAACGAGATATGTGCCAAGCCTTCGCTTATTGGTTTTGGGGGGCCGCATTATGCCCCAAACTTCAACCCCCTCGCCACAGACTATGCAGTAGGTCATATTATGCCCAAATATAGTGAGTCTTATATGTCTAAAGAGATTGTCTTGGAACTGATAGGTAAGACGTCTCCGAAACCAGACTACGCAGCCATAGACTGGAAGGGCCTGTCTGGGCAGGCGAAGAAGAACCTGACGTCCATCCTAGACGAGGTCGGCCTAAGGTGGGAGAAGACAACAAACCTAAAGTGAAACTGATCCTGGCAGGACTATTACTTGGTGCCCTATTCGGCGCATCTGCATACTCTGCTGGAGTAACGCATTCATGCCCCTCCAAACACTGCATTGACTCCTCAAAAATTACCCCCGTCACAGACAAGGCATACTTTGACGCAGCTTGCGGACTCATCAAATCAGCCAGGAAAACCATATATGTCATGGCTTTTGAGGTGAAATACTATGTAAAAAACCCTGAAAGCAGGCAGAACAAACTGGTGAGGGAACTAATATACGCTAAAGAAAGAGGGGTTGAAGTCAGGGTTTTGGTTGATGAATACTCCAAAGAGAACAACGCATTAGATGTGCTATTGGAAAATGGTGTCGACATAAAATACGACGGCCAGATACAGACGACACACGCGAAACTCCTGATAGTAGACGGGGAAAAAATTCTTTTGGGTTCAACGAACTTGAGTTTCTTCGGATTGGAAAAAAATCACGAAGCAAACATACTAGTTGAAGACTACAAAACAGCATATTATTACACGGACTATTTCAACAAGATATGGGATGAAACCTAAACAACATTGTATTCTGCTGCGCAGAAGATGGGTCCTTTGAGTGATAGAGGTTTGTTTTTGGATTCAACGAATCTTCTCGCCCTGTTGCCTACGTTGATGTTGACGTCAGAGGGGGTTTTCGCCATCTTCACCTGCACGAAACCCCCGGTTTGGCCTTTCAACACCTGTTTTTCTATCTCATAGGCGATTCCAGCAGAGACTGCGTCTATGAATCCGAATTTCAGATGCACGCCCTTTTCAACTATGTCTTTCACGTCGAACTTTAGTTTGCTCGTATCCTTGGGCAGTCCGTAGACTCCACTGTCATAGACTACTATGCCATTTAATGCCGCTGGCCCGCACAGCCTACTCTTTTCCTCACGTTCAACCGCGGAAACCTTTATTTTCTTACCTCCCAAAACTCCTGCAAAAGATTCGAAACTGCAGGGTGATGCATCATTTGCGTGCGTCATGAATGTTTTTTTGAGGGCATCAGCCA
>JAHIYG010000008.1 GCA_018815265.1 Candidatus Altarchaeota archaeon
CAACAGGTTTATCAGCAGGCAATTTAGACTTCAACACCTTAATCCGCTCCTTCAACGCAGGGCTGAATCTGTCTGTTCCAAGGACTAATTCATCGCCTTCTGGAGTTTCTAAACCCAACTGTCCGAGGATTGAACGCTGCCTTTTTTGATAGCTGTCACCCACCACCTCAAATGTGTCTGAAAGAGACGAACCATCCACTGGATTATATGCTTCGGCGTAGTTCATATTTTTCAAGCCAAAGAACGGGAATTGAACAGCCAAGGAACATGCCCTAGTAAGCGTGGATTTATCAAGGTCTTGTGGGAAGAACAAAAAAACAACAGAGTTGTCCTTTTTAGCAGCAAACCAATCGCTGCGGTCAGCAACATCCTGTGTGAACGTTTTTCCGGGGTGAATTAAAGCCCTCCCAGGTGGCGGCGCAACAATCTCTCCCACATTCGAGTAGACCAGAACCTCTGCGTTTCTGAAGCTTGTAAAGGCAGTCTCCTGCAAAAGCTCAGAGAGGTATAATATGTCCCTGCTCACACCCCGTTTCTCATGAACCAATATAAGACGCTCAACCCGGTCACGAACTTCAGGAGGGAACATAGCCTTCAAGGAGGTTTTACCACTGAATAAACCACCTCCAGAGACGCCATCCAATGGAGCAGGCAATCTAGAGCCTAAATCATGCACCAAACCATCTAGTCTCTCCGAAGAATTTGAAACCTTAAAAGCCACTAAAAATATAACTGAACAGCACATACATAAATAGGAAAATGCAACCTCCAGGGGGGCAAACCAATAAATTCTTAGCAAATGCAATCTAACCCATCTGTTTATTAACTTAGCTTTCCTGATTTTAGGTAAGGGTAGAATTTAGATTTATAGTTAATCGTTTCGTGTTCGACTCCCGTATGGGGGTTGGATTTCCGTCTGATTGATGTTTTTCTTAGTTCTACAAAAAGTGATTTAGAATGGATAATTTAGAATTTGAAGATTTAGAGATAAGTTTGGAAATATTAGAAGATTTGAGACACAATGGGTTCACAAAAACCATGCCTATACAGGCTTTAGCCATACCGCACCTTATGAAAGGGGCGGATTTGATAGCGCAGGCAAAGACTGGAACAGGCAAAACACTAGCCTTCGCAATACCATTGATTCAGGCACTAGACCCCCAGAAAAGGCGCGTGCAAGCATTGGTTGTGACGCCCACAAGGGAGCTAGCACTACAGGTAGCCCAAGAGATACAGAAGGTAGGATACAGGAAAAAAATAAAAACCGCATGTGTCTACGGCGGAAAAAGCATAAATGAACAAGCCAAAAAAATAAAGTCAGGCGCATCAGTCATCGTCGGAACACCAGGAAGGATACTGGATTTGATTGGGCGGGGAATACTGAGACTAGACGAAGTAAAAGTGCTGGTTTTAGACGAAGCAGACAGGATGCTTGACATGGGATTCATACGAGACATACAAAAGATAATATCATACACACCAAATACGAGGCAGACCATGCTTTTTTCAGCGACAATAGGCGATGAGGTAAGGGCACTAGCCCAGGACATAACAAGAGACCCACATCACATAACCACCGGTGAAGACGAACTCGTGGTCGAAGACATACACCAGACATACTATGAAACGTCAGACAAGGAAAAACTCGATGTGTTCGAGAAGGTAGTCAAGGAGGAGATGCCAGATAAGGCAATAATATTCTGCAACACAAAAAGATGGAGTGAGACACTCATCAAGCTCTTGAGGCACAGGGGCATAAACGCCCAAGCCATACACGGCGACATGAGCCAAAACCAGAGAGAAAACGTCATAGCTGGATTCAAAAGCAGGAAATTCAAATACCTCGTAGCCACAGACGTAGCATCAAGAGGGCTTGACATAGACGACGTAACCCACGTATTCAACTATGACATACCAAATGAGCCGATGAGCTACGTCCACCGGATAGGGAGAACCGCACGCGCCGGAAAAAACGGGAAAGCCATATCCTTCATAACATCCCGGGAAATTAGAAGCCTCTGGGACATAGAAAACAGATGTAGGACAAAAATAAACGAAGTCAAACTTAATCCATTAAGAGGTACATACCATGGCTAGAGGATATAGGTCCCCCATACTCAACCGAGGACAAAACAGGAAGAAAAAACACAATGAAAAAAACACCGGAGGAACCAAAAAAAGGCTCTTAGACACCAGCAGACAAAAAAGCTTCATATTCGACCTGGAAAACCTCTTGGAGCGCCTCCCAGTCGCCGAAAACAGGGGGATAATATTGGCTACAATACAAAACAAACTACTCACACAATCATTCGACGACGCAGTGGAATACCTCGATAAAGTCAAGGAAAAAAACAAACTCACAGACGAACAAGCAAACCAAATAGGGCGTCTGATGGAGAGATACTCACGCTACAGGTAGGGAAAATGCATTTTTTAAGGCGGCGAGGCTATATCTTTTTGTTTATCATCGGGTGTACGCCTGAGATAATATATTATAATTTAAGGAGGTGAGTGTATGG
>JAHIYG010000112.1 GCA_018815265.1 Candidatus Altarchaeota archaeon
TATCGAGAGTATCCCACATGTGGATATAATCTTGAAACATAGTTGACTGAGTTGACCAGAATTGGACGAAAACAGAGGGATAAACAAATGTGATTAAACACACGAGAGTAAATAACTTCCTGTGTTTTTCAAACATGCAAAGCAGGCAAAAAATCAGAAAAATGTATACTGGAAGGAAATAATAGGTGCCTAAAAATGTGGATTTATGCGCTGACAGGAACAACACCCCATAAAAGTAAAAGGTCAGGAGCATAAACGAAAAAATGAATGTCCGCCTGTTGTAGATGCCAATGAAAAAAGAGATGAAAAGGAGTGATAAAACAGCAACAGAAGAGACAGTATGTATATCTCCCTCACTCAGCAGCTGGATGAGACCTTTGAAGAAATCATGTGACATCTGATTGGCTTGCGAGGTGTAGGTATATTCCACGAAAAACGGATACGAAGCCTTAAAAATGAGGAAGACAAGGATTATCCCTGCAGAGATAATGGCTACATCGACTGAGGGTGTGATGACTTTTTTTAAGCCAATTTTTAGTCTGTCTTTGTCTGTCTCAAAGGAAAACTGGTGGGTGATGAGATATGATAATAAGGCAAGTATTGTTGGAAGTATGCAGACGTATTTTGTAAATATTGCCAAACTAAAAAAAAACATTATTAAGACACTATAGGGTTTCTTCGAGACGAATAGTAGGTAAAAACCAAGTAGAAAAAAACAGGTGGCGACAGTAATGGTCGTGTTGGGGTAAAATGGGTAGATTAGTAGGAGAAAAAAGAGAGTATAAAGTCGGTTATGTGTTAAACCACTCCACACCATCAGCTTCAGCCCTATTACGTAGACTATCAAAAGCGAGAAGATGGAAACCACCCAAAGGGCGTAGTGAGCATAATATACTCCCAAAAAAAGCCTCAAAAGGTAGCCGATATAGTAGATTACTGGGGCTTGGGAGCAGTAAGGCTGGTTAAGGTAAAGTGTCCCCTCTTTAATGTAATCCAAACACATCCAAAAACCCCCAGTTAACTCGAACCTTTTGGGGAGATACACCCAGGTAGTCATTACAGCAAGAAGAACCAATACCACATCAGCTAATCCGACAGCCTTTATCTTTCGTATAAATAATGTAATGAACCCCTTCCTTCTCCCCTTGATGGAGGTATGTGTTTCCTCATCTATTTTCGCCTTGACCTCATTGATTCTCTGTAGTTTGGCTACACGCCTCATGCGCGCCAGCTTTAAAAACCTGGCAAAACGAACTATCCTTATGATTCGAAAGATGGGTATGACAGCCAATATGTCAAGGAGGTTATGTTTCACAAAAGCAGGTAGGGGGCCGTGGAATCCCCTCCAAAGAAGGGCCAAATCTATGACAAATACCATCAATGCAATCGTATCTACGTAGAGGAAGAACATATATTGGCTCTCATCCAAGCCGTAAATCACCTCGACAAGCATCGAGGATACGCTGAATATGACTGCCAAAAATACGATTATATCCCACAGGAGGTGTTTCCAAGTTATGTGTTTCTCTCCCATGTAAGTTATAGTGAAACACATAAATTATCCTTGCTATTAACCAGTATCGATGAGAAATGCTATTTCTCAACCCATTAAGAGAAGTGTTGAATTTCGGATTGCCGGCCCAGCACCCAATATCACTATCACCAGCTTGGTGAATCTCCTGCTGAAGACATCATCCTTCAATTCATCGTCTATGTAGTAGAGTGCAGGTATCAATACGGCAAGCTTTAACACATACATCACCGCGGCTGTGCCAGTGACGTCTATGAATAATGTCGGCACCACATGCTTTTCTATGTGGCCCAGGAAGTCCACACCAACGTATGTTGTGCTTGCATCCAAGAGGTGAACCAAAATGACTCCGAAATTATACTCGAATCCTAGGAAATCAAGTTTCAAACCCAACTTTAGAACATACGCCAGCAAGGCTGATAGCATGAAGAAAAACAACACCATACCAAACGCATAAAGGTTCGTGAGTTTTGACGCAATCAATGAGAAGTTATAGAGGAAGAGAATCCATCCAAGAAATGCCGTCGTCAGGTGATAGTCTAGTTTTGCAATTTTCTGCAGTAGTAAACCAGCAAATATGCAACCCAACGTCAGAAAAAACATGGTGAAATAGATGCCAGGAGACACAAACAAGTAGTTTTGTGGAAAAGACGTGTTGCCGGCATACAAGCCAATATCCTGGTCAATCAATTCCCTACCAGTCGAGCCGAACAGTATGAAGGGAACAAGCATCAGGACGAGACTCCTGTCCACATTGACAAGAAGCCTCCTGAAAAAAGGCATCATCTTATAGATTATATAACCCAAAACTAGGCCGTAAGTCACGGTATTCACAATATTGTAGCCAGACGACAGATAATACCTATCTATAAAATCAAGTACAAAATCAAACATGACCTAACCATATAGACACATACAATATAAAAACCAAACCAAAAAAAACAAGTAAACCATAATACTATCGTTTGAGTGCCTGTTTTAAATGGGTGTTTTAGGTCAATCAATTTGTGAGATCTAGAGCACAGACTTCAATAGAGCTGATATCATACATAGGTATGCTCAGCCTGGCTGTTGCAGCCATGTACAGTCAATTTTATCCAGTCTGGGAGACCAACAGGAGGGTATCTACAGCCGAAGTCACTGTATCTGATGTTTCATCTACTATAGAGAGGGTGTATAGCTGCGGACCAGGTAGGAGGGAGACAATAACTGTAAACATTCCCTCTGACGTTGAATACACTCAAGTCAGGGACAACAGGGTATTGATTAGATTGCTTATGCCTGGGGGGCTGACAACTGATGTGGTTGAGGTGGTGAACGCGCCTCTTAAGGGGAACATGCCGAAAACCGAAGGCACGCACAAGGTAAGTATCGAATATTTGGACAGTGGCTACATAGTTGTGGGCAGCGCCCTGAACATAGTACCTAACATGGTGGAGGTTAACACAACAGCTGGGAACGTGACAAAATTTCCTGTGTATGTTGAAAACAATGGAGGAGACAATATGCCAGACGTCAGAGTGTACTCTAGCGGAGTTGAGGAGTATATCGTTGAGTTCAATGAGACTGCGTTTCGTCTGGGCCCTGGTGAGATAAAGGAATTAGTGGTGTCTGTTAGGACGCCACATGACATGATTGCGCAGACATATTCCAGCTTGGTTGTCGCAGAGTCAGAGTTGGAATATGCTGATTCAAAGCTCAGGGTTAGGGTCTTTGGTGAACTTTGCGGTGATGCATTAGTCCAGGAGGGTGAGGAATGTGATGCAAAAAAACCCTTCATGTTTCCTGATCCAGACAATCCAGGCTGCCCGAACACAAACGAGGTTATATGCGACACAAACCAGCATAGGTACCAGACAAGAGATGATTTTGGCAGCTGCACTGCATCCTGCACGTGTGAAGAGGATGCAATATCATATGTCGACTGCTCAACAGGTTGCATGGATTCGAACTACTGTTTGGGATGCAATCACTGCATAGATTCTGTTGAAAACTGCAATGAGGATGGGGTGGATTCAGGACCGGCTTGTGTGGGTTTTTTCTGCCGCCCTGGGGATACGCTAAACTGCGGAAGCGAAGGATGTCAGGGAGTGAGGACATGCGTGGAAACCTCTACAGGAGGCTATGGATGGGGAGAATGCAGCAGCTATGACAGGCAATGTGATGGATTAAAATGCTGCAAATGCCTTGGAAACCCTGAAAGTCCAGTTAAAACATTTGATTCGTCAACTGCTACAAGCTTGAGGGACTGCCCAGGCACTATGTTGTCGTGCGGCAACCCTCAAACGTGTACTGGCGGAGTGTTTGGTTATGAATGCAGTGCAATGGGCAGTTGCTCAGTTGATTTAGATGGCAGTACAGTCCCAATACATCCTGATTCTACGCAATGCGAAGGGCAAACTTGCCAAAACCCATCATATGTCTGCAGCGACCAAACCTATCCATGCCATGGAGTAAGACAGGGTTACCAGTGCACTTCAGGAGTATGCAGTTTAGGCCAGTCAGTAGCAGATGATACGGCCTGCGGAAGCATTGGCGCATGCAACATTCCGCAGGAGATGATACTGCATAAGATGGACTACGGAGTCATACCATATGTCGAATACACGTCAGCTTCAAGTTTAGGTGTTGGAAACTACTATAGGTGGCCTCAATCCTGCGAAGACTACATGTCATCTACGAAATTCACAGATGACTTTTATACGGCAGAATCTGGAGCCTATGCACCGTACAGAGACGGGACACTCAGCTTCTACGCTACAGCATATTTTTTCTTTAGCCACTCTGACGCGCAAAGCATAGAGAACGCGCACTTCACATCATGCGGCTGCAGGGTGAGAATCGGCTCGAGTCCCTCAGACTGGGAAGAATACAGTTTCACCTGCCCCAAAAGGTACTATGCTAAAAAGACAGTAAACCTCGCGAATGCCCCCAGAGCGACGAGCGGGACAGTAGACTGGGACAACATAAGATATCTAGAGTTCATGATGGGTGGATCACTGGATAACTGCGCAGTCTACGGACAATGTAGCGGAAACGTTGGAGAGGTGGACTACGTCACACTGAAGCTAGAATGAAAAACAACGGTATGTTTCTGTTGGTGATTGTTGTGTTGGGTTGCGTACAGGGAGAAAGTGTTGATGTAGTGCCTAACAATGTAGCAGATATCATACCCCCACAAAACTGCAGCCATTTAATTGCCTCCGACGGGGGTCCGGATTTGACTGCAACGAGATACTGCATATTAGAGGCTACCAAATCGATTCAATATTGCAGAGGATTAAGTGGAGACAGTGGCGTATTTACCCAACGAGTGTGCCTTACGACTCTTGCAGCATTGATTAATTCCACTAAACCCTGTGAAAGCCTTTCAGGAGACGATGGGTTGCTTTGTGTTGCGGCTGCAAAACACAGCCTTGCAGAGTGCGACAAAATACAGGCTAATGAAACAAAAGATGAATGTGTCAGGACTCTGGGGAAAAACGCAAACATTAAATCAAGGGAAGACTGCGAAGGACAAACGGGTGAAGACCTTGCCTGGTGTCTGATATACAACGCAGAAGATGAGATAGAGTGCCTGAAGATAGACCCTACCAGCTACACGGATGAGTCTATTTTTTGTGTTGCAAACTCTAGGGGCGAGGTCGGAATATGCGAAAAAATAGGGGATGACATAGTAAGAAGCATGTGCGTCAGGGAGGTGACAACTCGAAGAATATGACCAATAGCAGGTGCAAACGCGGGCAGTTGACAATTGAGGTAATGGGGGTAGTGGGTTTGGTCTTGATGGTGTATGCATTAAGCATAAAATATGCCTCAACCTTGGATGGTCAAGGCAATGATTTTATTGAGTTGACGCTTTTGGAGAGAGCGTGTTCAAACCTCCAGTACGTATTTTATCAGACGCGGCAGTGCGGAAGATTCTGCAGGATAAAATATGATAGTGAATATGAAACTGGAATATTAGATGGTGTGGCAACGCTGAGGTATGGAGAACGCAGTTTTGTATGTTTGCTGCAGGCTAACGTGAAAAACAAGACATTGGGTCTGGGAGAATATTGGGTGATTGATGGTGAGTTTCATAAAAACAAGTAGGGGTTTCATCTTTGGCAATGACTGCGTAACGGCGCTAACGCTCTATTTGGCTGTGATTTCGTTATACACGTTGTGCTGGAATTTGGGGCTTATGAGGGCTGGGGAGTCAGGATATATCAGATTGCTTCAGGAGAGGGCTGATTCTGCAGCGCAGGTGATTGTTGAAACACCAGGAGTTCCAGCTAATTGGGAACTGATGCATGAGTCAAATGTCACGATGCCGGGTCTTGCAGTGAAGGACCGCATACTGGGGGCTGAAAAAATAAATGCCTTCAAAAGGTTAGGGGAGGATTTTATATCTGAAGCCTACGGCTTCGAAAACAGCAGGTTCAAGATAGTGGCCTACACAAGAGAGAGTGTTCTTTTTTCAGTGGGTAGTGAATGCGAGGGAGAATACATGGTTGAGGCAAGTAGGATAGCCTGCTTTAA
>JAHIYG010000113.1 GCA_018815265.1 Candidatus Altarchaeota archaeon
CCAAGGAACGCGAAGACCCATCAATCATAAAGCACGAACGGATTGAACGCATAGCCAAAGGCTCAGGATGCGACCCATCAGATGTCCGCGACCTTTTGAACTACTACAAGAAAATGAAGAAGATGATGAAGGGCTCAGGAGGGGGCAGGAGGATGAAGGCTTTGATGAAGCAGTTCGGTATGTAAAGCTTATATACTCTACCCTCATATGATAAATTAGTTGGTTACACCCCACTGGATTCAGGGGGAGATGAAAGTCCCCCCTGATCCTCAGTGTTCTTTTTCTTCGGTATAAACCGAAACAACCTATTGGCTTTTTTATCTGAGTCAACCCCATTAATATCTGTCTATGGATTCGAAAATCACATTGGACAGGGAGACATTCAAGGTGTTGGCTGCTGACACAAGGATTGAGATACTAAAGAGCCTCTCAGAGCACAAGCTGACACTGACCGACTTGTCTGAGAAGTTCGGTATGAGCCCCTCTACAATCAAGGAGCATCTTGACAGACTGGTAGATGCAGGCCTCATCGAGGCAGATGAGAGGGGCATGAAGTGGAAGTACTATCGGTTGACTAGAAAGGGGGAAAACATAGTCACTCCAGTGGAAACCAAGGTTTGGATTCTGTTGGGGACGTCTTTACTTCTGATTTTTGCGAGCGGGTTCACGGTAGTGAAGAAAATAGCGGTTTTTGCGTCTGCTCCGATGTATTCATTTGGTGCTGCCTCCCGTGTTGCCATGGAGAAATCAGCAAATGCTGCTGAGGAGGCGACTTTGCAGGCTGTCTCACATACTACGACCACGCTTGCGGAGGTGATGAATGATGCTGTAGCCAAAAATATGCCTGCAGAGGGTGTGGATTTGCTTTCCTCTAAGGCTGCAGAAAATGCTGTTGCAGAGTCCGCGCAGGCGGTTGCGCAGACTACAACCACAATTGCAAGGGCTGTGGCAGAAACTGCTACACATTCTGTTTCAACGCAATATCTTCTTTATGACCCTATATTTCTGCTAAACTTCTTACTCTTGGCTTTTTCACTTTTTGGCCTTGGATTCTGCGTGGTAAAGATTGCAGGGAAAAGGCTCAGGGGTTAGTCAGTCAAACGATATATCGTCTCCAACATTTATGTTTCCTAATGGTGTAGTGCCTAATTCTATGACGTATTTTGCCGCCTCCGCCGGCGCATATGTCTTCCATGTTGACGGCTTAAACATGTTGAATGGTTTCACCTTTTTCCTGTAGTCTACAACCTTCATTTCCGAGTTCACCCATATGACGTCTATTTCGTAGAGCATGTTCATCATGTGTATGGTGGAGTCTAGTTTCGAGTCCTTTTTGGCTGCTAAGACGATATCTTTTCTCTTGGACAGCATCAGCCCACGGAATCTCCCGAAAAAGCTTTCTGTATATCCTGCATCTTTGCAAATGACTTTTCCCAGGGTTTTGTTTGTTACCTCCACACTTAATTATTCTCGCGACAAATAAAATCATATGCCGTACATATGCGCTGCAATTATGGAGGACGACCTGAAGACTGCAGTGAAAAAAGCGTCGAAGGTTTCCTCAGATATTGTGGAGTTAAGGCTTGACCTGGTGGGTTCCGATTCAGACTTACATCTTATTAAAAAAATAAAAAAACCTGTGATTGCAACGTGCATGCCGTTGTGGGAGGGAGGATGTTTTGAGGGGTCAGAGGATGAAAGGACTCTTCTTCTCTTGAAGGCGCTGGATTACGTCGACTACGTGACTGTTGAATTGAACATGGGGGGTTCATCCCGTTCGGCTTTGATATCCTCTGCTAAGGCCCGCGGTATTAAGGTCATTGTCGCCCACCATGACTTCAAGAAAACCCCGGAGTTCACGGAGATAGCAGATGTTTTGAAGCGTGAACGGCATGTGGGGGCAGACATTGCAAAAATAGCTTATATGCCCAAGAAAATAGATGATGTCTTGAATGTATTGTCTGCGCAGGCTCTCTCAGACATTGGCATACCAATTATTGCATTAAGCATGGGCGAGTTGGGAAGATTCTCAAGGGTTGTTGGCCCCATGCTTGGAGGATTTATCTCTTTTGCCCAATCAGGTGATAAGTGCACGGCTCCAGGCCAGTATAGCATTTCTGAAATGAAAAAAATCAAGAGGATTCTGTGGAGATGACAACTGCTGACGAAGTAATAGACCTGTTGAAGAAGGCCAAGGTGGTAGAAGGGATTGAGGCTGTAGATACTGTGGAGGACAAGTTTGAGATGTCTTCAAAGCTTTCCGAGTTTGCAGGCACATTAAACCACCTGAAGGGCGAGAACGTGATATCTGAGGCTCTATTGAAGAAGGCGCTAGAGCTTGATGAATCAAACTACACAGCCCACTATAACCTCGGAGTACTGTATTCCAGTCCAGACGTGATGGAGAAAAACCCAGACCTTGTCAAGTTCGCTATTAAACACTATCTTCTGGCGTTGAAGCACAAGCCAGACTATCATTTTGCCCGCTATAATCTCGCGCTTCTTTATTATTTCACTGGAGAAAAGGACAAGGCTTTGAAGGAGTATGAGAAAATACTTACTGCAGTAGGAGATGACCGCAGGTTTAGGGAGTTGGGTATGCTGTTTTTGGAGGAGAAAAGGATTAAGCAGTACATGAGCGATTCATAGATTTTCTAAAACAGCTTTTTTCATCACGTCTACGGGTGGTGCGATACCAAGCCATATCTCAAATGCTTTTGCACCCTGATACACTAGCATGTCTACTCCACCTGCAACTTTGCATCCTGCATCTCTTGCGTCTTTTATGAGTGTTGTCTCCACGGGGTTGTAGACTATGTCTATGATTGAAAGCCCAGGGTTCAGTAATTTCTTCTTTACCGGGGTGGCTCCTGTGTGTGGGTGCATGCCGACTGGCGTCGCATTAACCAAGACGTCAACATACAATAATTCCTCTATTTTTCCGCAGACTGTGGCAGTTTCTCCAATCTTTGCTGTTATGTCATCTGCCAATGCACTTGCCCTCAGTTTATCTGTGTCGAATATAGCGACTTTTGAGCCTTCCATTGCTAGCTTGAATGATATGGCTCTGCCTGCGCCTCCTGCCCCCAATACCATGACTTTTTCCCCCTTTAATTTTATTTCTGCGTTTTGGGCGCATTTCATGAAGCCGAATACGTCTGTGTTGTGGCCTATTTTCATGCCGCCACTGAACTCGATGGTGTTTACTGAACCGATGATTTCCGCCTCTTTCTCGACGTCGTCCAGGTATTTTATGACCTCTACCTTATGTGGTATGGTCACATTCAATCCGCTGTAGTCGGCGTCTGAGATAAATTCCCCAAGGTCTTCTTCCAATACGTCAAATAGTGAGTATGTGTGTTTGAGGCCTAGTTTGGAGTATGCTGCTTCGTGCATCAGTTTGCTCATGCTGTGCGCCACTGGGTGGCCTATTAAGCCGAAATGTGCCATTTCCTTACTGATTGTGTTTTTTCCCCTATATTAGGCTTGCAATGTATGGGAGCCCTATGAATGTGCCTATTGTTGAGCCGATGTTTGCGAATGCCACAATCAAGACAACCCTGACTACGTTGTTTCTGAAATAGTCAGATGTCGTCTTTAGTTTCATCAGGTTTTTGAAGTCCCGAACCCTAGGTTTCCTCATCTTCAACTCGACGTATCCAGCAACCCACCCGGCTGCAATAGCTGGGTTCAATGATGTGAATGGCGCTGCCAAAAAAGCAGTGGCGACTGTTGCGGGGTGCCCTCTGGCAACAATGACTCCAAGGCCAGAGAGTGTACCGTTTATTATGAACCACCAAAACATCATGTCTGCCGTTGTGGTGGCACCCTTTTGCATGAATCCCCAGGCAAGTATTGCTGCAAATATCGCAGGCACTGCATAGCTTATTGCTTTGATTTTTTTCCTGCTGACACCCCTTATTTCGACACCTTCAATGGTGTGGGTGTATATGACGGCTTTTCTTTTGCTGAGTTCAAC
>JAHIYG010000114.1 GCA_018815265.1 Candidatus Altarchaeota archaeon
ATCCTTTGTAGTAGTCTTCAAGAATCAGGATTATAGCTTGTCTATCGTCATCTTCCATAAATGGGCAGTCATATAGGGTTTTATCGCCTTTTAGAAGTGGTTTTGTGAAGTCTTTGCACATGGGTAAGCCGCATGGGGATTGTTTACCGCCTTTTCCGCAGTCTTTTCCTGGGAGGTTGCGGTATATATCTGCCATTATTGCCCCGTCTGCGTCGCTCATTTTGGTATTACCTCGGTTATTTTCCGAATAATATTATCTGCATGCTCCCTTTTTAATGTTAATGGTGGAAGTATCCGCAGGGTATTTCCGCTGTAGATGGGTATTAAGCCGTTTTCTATCAGTTTTAGGGCTTGTTTTTTCCCGTCGTCGACGTCCAATCCTATCATTAGCCCGCGCCCATGCGTCTTGTAACCCTTGAGTTTGTCAATCAGGTACTTCCCTGTTTTTTTAGAGTTTACAACGAGCTTTTCCTTTTCTATTATTTCTATCACTGTCTTGGCTATAGTGCATGCGAGGGGGCTGCCGTTGAATGTGCCTCCGTGTTCTCCTTTCTTGTAGTCGAATCCTGAATAAAGTATCGCGCCAACCGGGAATCCGCCGCCTAAGCCTTTGGCTAGAAGCAGTATGTCAGGCTTTATTTTAGCCCGTTTGTATTCGAACCATTCTCCTGTTCTTCCGAAGCCAGTCTGTATTTCATCGACTATTAATAGTGCGCCTTTTTTCTGCGTGAGTTCCCGCACCTGCTGCAGGTAGTTGTCGTCTGGGATTATGACTCCTGCTTCGCCAAGTATCGGCTCCACTATGACTGCTGCAGTGTCGTCTGTAATCTCTTTTTTCAGCGATTCTATGTCGTTGTATTTTGCGAACTTGAATCCTGGAACCAGAGGCATGAACGGTTTGCGGTATTTTTCGGACCATGTCGCAGATAGCGCCCCGAATGTCCTGCCGTGGAAACTTTTTTCCATTGATATGATTTCCTTTTTGCCTGTGACTGAGCGGGCGAGCTTAAGCGATGCCTCCACCGCCCCTGCTCCGTCGTTTGAGTAAAAAACCCTTTCAAGCCCGGTTAGTTTCGTGAGTTTTTCCGCGAGTTCAAGCTGAGGTTCAGTATACACCCAGTTGCTTGCATGTATCAGTTTCCCAGCTTGGTCCTTTATCGCCTTCACTACCGCTGGGTGGGCGTGGCCTACTGATGAGACGGCAACGCCTGAGAATATGTCGAGGTATTTTTTGCCTTGGCTATCAAAGACGTACACGTCTTTTCCAGAGGTTATGAGAAGTGGTAGTCTGTCAAAAAGTTGTGCAAAATATTTTTTCTCCAGCCTGACTGCGTCGTTATAATCCATTCGCCTTTAATATGATACTTTTCTTATTTATTAGCCGTTGATTGGCTATGGCAGGCAAGAAAAATAAGCGTCCGAAGTTCTCCTCTGTGAAGGACAGAGTTTATGCACCTTGGAAAAAGGCTAATGAGGGAGTAGATAAGGTTCTTTTAAAATTTCCCCCATGGATTAGGCCATGGATTAGAGATGTCGTCGACGTCGGCTCCACTGTGCTTGTCATCATTGTTGTTTTAAAGCTGCTTTTCGGCGCTGACATGCTGGTTCCAATGGTTGTGGTCACCTCATCTAGTATGACCCATAATCCCGGTGACATGAGTTGGCGGGTCTGGCTGGAGAAGGAGGGTTTGAATGATAATTGGATTGCTTCGTTCCCCATACAAAGCGGATTCAACATGGGAGACATGATTATTGTTTCCAGTCCGAAAGCAGGTTTGGGAGACATCATCATCTATGAAAGGGATTTAGAACATCTGAAATTTTCAACCCATGACCCGATAATCCACAGAGTTGTTGGAGAGGCATATGTTAAGGAGTATAAGGTTGTAGGCTACAACGGGACATTAGATTGTGTCGACATTAAGGTTTTAGAGTCTTTTGTCGAAAAGGTAAAGGAATGCCAAGGAGGAAGCAGCGCATGCATATATCCTCGCTACCCTGACGGCGGAGACTTCAAGTTTTACATAACAAAGGGAGACAACAACGTGGGTTCAGACCAGTGTAATCCGAGGCTTGACATCGCATACCCCGTAACCGACGCACAGGTAACAGGCAAAGCACTATTGCGCCTCCCATATTTCGGCTGGCCCAAACTGATACTATCAATAATCTGGAAGATAGTGACGCTACA
>JAHIYG010000115.1 GCA_018815265.1 Candidatus Altarchaeota archaeon
AGAGAGTGCAAAATGGGATAAAATCCTCGATGGAAAAACTGGCGAAAACCAACAGCCTACAATACAGAACGATAAAATAACCACGACAAGCCTTCCAGCAACAATTCCACTTCAGAAGAAGAAAACACAGATACCATGCATCCCAGCACTAACATTAATACTATCGCTTTTTGGGGCAGGAGCAGTAAAAACAGTCTTGTAGGTGTTCAAGTCACCAACATAAACGAATTTAATTTTTAGAGTTTACTGTGGGGTCGAATAGACCCCACAATGTATGGTAGCGCACAAGCCGAGCCATCCAAGACACTTGTGTCTTGGTGCGCAAGTTGACGTTAGTCAACTTAGCGTACCGGCTTGGTCCCATCGAGATTTGAACTCGAGACCTTCCGATGTCGGAAGCGAGGCTTAACAGCCTCCTTCACACGCCCTTTTCTTTGGGGTTGAAGCACCTTTCTTTTCTGGGAAAAGAAAGGGGCTCTATCAGTCGGACGCTCTAACCAGTCTGAGCCATGGGACCAAATAGGTAAATTCTTCCTGCCTTCTTTTTAGGCAGTGCATTATTTTTTTGTGAGTTTATAAGGGACCAACGGTCCCTTGTATTGTAGCGCGTCAACCGAGCAACCGGTTGAGTCTGAGCCATGGGACCAAATAGGTAAATTCTTCCTGCCTTCTTTTTAGGCAGTGCATGTGCATGCCATCGTGAGATGGCATCTGCGGCGCGCGTCAACGGAGCGAGCCGTTGAACAACTCTAAATATAAGGTTTGTTTCATTAAAAAGATTGTATGGAGTTTGCAGTTGAGACTTATTCCAGGGAGTGTTTTGTCGAGGTTACAGATTGGGTTTCCAAGATTGTTGAGGAATCAGGCGTTAGAGAAGGCCTGTGCCTAGTCTATGTCCCACACACAACCTGCGGATTGACTGTGAATGAGAACGCCGACCCCGATGTGGTTAAAGATATATTGAAAAGTTTAGGAGACATTGTCAAAGACATCGGCTTCCGCCACAGTGAAGGCAACAGTATCGCACACGTCAAGTCGTCTCTGATGGGCTGCAACCAGACATTTCCAGTAGAAAACGGGAAAATAGTATTGGGAACCTGGCAAGGCGTATATTTGACTGAATTCGACGGGCCGAGAAAAAGAAAAGTTAAGGTTGAAGTCATAGGTAGTCTGTGATTTTCACGCCCGCATTATTCACCAAATGTTCAACATGGTTTCTCCTGCTGTGCAGTTTAGGCATCATCTTATCCATCAACTTAGTGTTCCTGCGTTCCCGGATATTCTGACTTACATAGTAAGTTGAGAAGAGAGGGTCGATTGAATCAGGAGGTGTAGTGCCTAAACCAAGGTATGAGTTAACCCCCATGTCATGCACTTTAACCCCCCCGTACACATCGATCACATGTGTTTTTTTCTTGTTTTCCAACGCAATCTCATAGCCGGGGTAGCGCCGGCGAAAGTGGGAAAGCAGCAAATCCATTACATCATGCTCCAAATCAACCAGTCCATACAGGGTTTTACCTGAGACATCAAGTCTTGTGAAACCCTGCGCCTTACACAGGCAACGAGATACTGATGAATACATCCTGTGAAGTTTCTTTGACTCGGGTGTCGCGCATGAGTCAGTCAATTCCCTGTTCTGAGACAATACCTTCCGGTACAGCCTCATGTTGAAGTCACGGTGGCGGCGCGCAAAAAACAACAGGCTCCTGCAGTCCAATTTAAGTCAGCCTCGTCTGGACAGCGCCAGCAATTTTTAGGAACGGGTCTGCACGCCGCAATACTACGCCGATGGAATGCAACTGCGTTCTTTTAGTTAACTTAGTCCCTTCGCTTCTGACCTGCAGAATACGTTTGGCACTCTGGGGTCCGATACCTGGAACACGAACCAACTCCCCATACGGCGCCTCATTCACATCCACTGGAGCATCAAAGTGGTTCCTTGCAAGATGAACCTTCGGGTCGCCCTTTGGGAGATGATAGTCCTCCATTATATCGCGAAACTCCGCAAGTTCAATTCCATACTTCCGCATCATGAAATCGACGTTATACAGTCTCCTCTCACGCTCCAACGGAGTCCGAACCTTATCCTGTAAAGGGGTGCCTTCAACTGGGGAGAATGCACTATAGTATACCCTCTTCAACCCTATTTTCTCATACTCCCACACTGCAGTCTCAAGTATCTCCAAATCCGATTCATCCGAACTCCCAACAACCAACTGGGTTGTCTGGCCAGCCGGCGGCAGAACTTCCCGGATATATTTCTGTCTGCGGATTATGTCGCAGTTATAGTCTTTCATGTCAGAGATTTCAGTGAGACGTGAGCTGTTCGGAGCTTCGAGGTTTATTGAAAGCCGGTCAGACAACTCAGATGCCTGCTTCACAAGGCTTCTGTCAACTCCTGGAAGAATCTTGAAGTGGATATAACCTTGGAAATTATGTTCTCGTCGAAGCAACTGTACAGCCTCAATCATCTTTTCAGTTGTGGAATCCGAGTCCCGGCATACTGCGGATGAGAGAAACAATCCTTCGACGTAGTTCCTAAGATAGAGATGCATGAAAACCCTGGCCAACTCATGAG
>JAHIYG010000116.1 GCA_018815265.1 Candidatus Altarchaeota archaeon
ATAGATTCAACAACTCTGTTGGGTTAGAGAAGAAACAACCTCCGGCAATGGATTTATCCCCTGAGGAGCAAAGCTATCTTGACCAGTTAAACACTTCAGGCCAAGTCAACATGAAAGGCTCGGATTCTGTCGAAAAATTCAGGGAGCAGTTCAGTGTTGATGACAACGTGGCTCAGCAAAAAATCAGGGCCTGGAGGCAACATACTGATTCGATGTCTTCTGGCAAAGCCACCTCTGACGATGGCGGACAGGAAAGCCCTAAAGACACAGGCAGCCCCCCACCTAAGCCACCAAAGAAAGACAATTCTGGAAAGCAGGAAAAAGACAGCGACTAAGTCACTTCCTCTAGTATGAGTCCGCCCACCCTTATCGGTGTTAGCTGTTGTGCGAGTTTTATGGCATCTTCTAATTTGCTCTCATTGGATGAGTGGATGGTGTATAATATGCCTCCCTCTTCTACGTCGTCTCCAACACATGCCTTCAGGTCAATACCTCCTCCATGGTCTTTCGGCGCTCCAGATGCTCTGGCAATCTTGGATATTGTCTTTGAGTCGATTGAGTTGACCTTTCCAGTTCTAGCAGACAAGACATCATATGTGTATTTTCCCAATGCGACGGTTTCAGGTGTTATGTTCGGGTTTCCGCCTTGTGCCTCAATTATTTCCATCATTTTTTCCTTGGCTTGTCCGGACTTCAATATCTTCTCTGCCATATCCCTCCCTTCACCAACTCTTGCCTTACCAGCCAACTCAAGGACTGCAGCAGCCAAGTCAATGCTTTTATTTGTTAAATCGCTCGGACCTCTTCCTTCAAGGCATAAGAGCACGTCTCGGGCCTCCAATGCTGGGCCGATTCCCATGCCTATTGGCGAGCTGCCGTCTGACACAATGCATTTTGTCTTAATCTCAAGTCTCTCACCCAACTGTATGAATTTCCTAGCCAGATGATGTGCA
The DNA here is from genome assembly GCA_018815265.1 of Candidatus Altarchaeota archaeon. GTDB lineage: Archaea > Altiarchaeota > Altiarchaeia > IMC4 > SCGC-AAA252-I15 > JAHIYG01. The sequence continues at coordinate 954 of JAHIYG010000116.1, forward strand.
GTCTCCATATCCTCTATCTTGGCTCCCTTGCCTACTGGAATGTCAATTATCAGGTAGTCTGAGCCGACGCTTTTTTTCTTGGCCATGACAGAAGCCAACACCTGCCCCTCCGGATCGATCGAGAGGGGATACTCGACCTTTATTATCTTATCGTCTGCTGGTGCGAGATTCACTGCCCCACCCCATACTATGCATCCTCCAGTTTTCTTTACTATCTCCTTCAGCTCCTTTATGCTGAAGTTAACCTTAGCCAACACTTCCATAGTGTCTGCAGTGCCGGCTGGGGATGTTATTGCGCGGGAGCTTGTCTTTGGCATAGTAAGGCCTGCGGCGCAGATTATTGGCACTACAATCATGGTGGTCCTGTTTCCCGCCACGCCCCCGATGCAGTGTTTGTCGACGACTTCATCACCGAAGTCTATCTGTTCTCCAGTCTCCACAATCGCCTGCGTCAAAGCGACTGTCTCGTCCATGTCATATCCTTTGATATATGATGCTACGACAAGGGCTGTCAACTCCACATCTGACAGGTTGTTGTCTACAATGTCTTGGACAATAGATATTATCTCGTGGCCGTGCAAATGTTGGCCTTTAAGTTTTTTCTTGATGAATTCAATAGACTTTGGCCTTGGCGCCTCGATTATGTTGACTACGTCGTTTCTCGCAAGTGCCAGCTCTTTTTTGACTTCTTCAAAGACTGCTATTTCCCCCTGTGAAACAATGGATGTGGTGGCGTCAATGATGGCTGTGACAGATGACTTCCCCTTGCTTATCTTTATCCTGTCACCTACGTGGACTCCAAGTTCCTTCATATCCTCTTCGTTCATGACGACAATCGGTTTGCCTGTCTCTATCTCGTAGAATTTTACTGTTGCTTCCATAGTTTGGGTAACTGATTAGACGGCATAAAATATAAACGTCAGCTTGTTCGAAGCTCCCGGTATTTCAGCCCCAATCCTTTCTCCTGAATGAGCATATCCAGTATCCCGTTCACTTTCACCCTCCTTGTGAGGTAATCTGCAATCCTTAGGGGGTATGTCTGTGGGTGCAGTATGTCATCTTCCATCTGCCATATGCCGGCTAGGGCTGCCAACTCCTTTTCAAAATCGTCGTAGTTGAACTCCCACCTGACAGTCAAGGGCTCGGTAGTGTCTGGTTCATGGGGTAGTTTTTTTCCTGGCAGCTTTACATAGCATATGTTTACTCCATTGTCTTTTTCAACAACATACTCTCCCTCATCCAATGCGATGTCGAAAAGGAGTATGTCAGTGAAACTATACCCTATTTTTTGCGCAACCCCTGCAGAGTGGCTGTCTTCCACCATACCAACAGTCTTTTTTGACCTGAGAAATCTTTTGAATTCCGTGTCTGCAGCCTTTCCTTCAGGGTATTTCACACCTTTTTCTGCGCTGCCAATGTTAGTGGTAAGACTTCCATCCACTAGTATCAAGTCGATGTCAACACCTTCGGCATCCAGTTGGGCTATTGATGTGTTGAATATCTTTGACTCCTCATATAGTCGTTGGTGTACTGCCCGCACGTCGGCATCCACATATGGTGTGATTTCCCCTATACTGACTTTGTTGGCGAACTTGAGGCTGTGGTATGGTATTTTGCTGTGTCCTACAAGAGAATCAGAATGCATTACTCCGTCAAACACTGCATATACTGCCACGGCATTTGTAGCCCATAAGGCATGGTATCTGAGCTCCTTAAATGCCATGGAACAGTCTGCAGCAAGGAATCTGAGTTTTCCGTTTCCGGGTTTTAACCTTTTTATTGCATAACCTGCACTCTCTATCTGGAGCCTTAGGGAACTCCGCTCTATTGTTTCGCCTTCGTCCAGCGTGAGTGTTTTGAACAACTCATCAAGTCCGTCTAATTCAAACCCTGTGTCTTTTTCTAAGGGTTTCATAAGAATTCACTGTCCGTATTCTGTAAACCTTCTCTTCAGGAGGTGGAACTGCTGTTCTGTAAGTGTTTGGGGGTCTATGCCAAGTATTAGTCTGCTGTTGTGTTGGGCTACTACGTCTACTATCCCCTCTACTAACTTGAGAACTTCCTCGAAACTGTTGTGGATTATGAGGTATTCTATGCAGTCTATAAGCACGGCTGTTTCCCCCCCGTTTGTCACGTAGTCCTTTACCATGTGGGAGATTCCGGTGATGTCTGTGGGGTATAGGCTGTCGCCGTAGCTTTTTTCCTTTGTAAGCCAGATTATCGGTATCTTGAAGAGGTTGTGGTCTTCCCGCATCTTTGGCGGGTAACTCCTTGTTATGCAGAGGCCTGCGACGCCGTGCGTGACGAGGTCTGAAAACAAATCAAGGGCTTTTACCTTGTTTTGCCCGTCTTCTAATAGGATGTAGCTTTCTCCTTCTTTGATGTCGTATTTGGCTTTGGCCTTGCTTCTCGTCTCGGTTGTTGGCGTCATAGGCCTTAGTGTAAAAAGGTAGTCTCCGGTTGTTTTGATGTAGTGATACAGTCGGTATGTCCCAGTTGATATTGCGACTGCCATCATGAGCCTGGAGAATGTGTTGACGAAATATAGTGACTCATCAGTGAATATGAATGTTTCCCCCCCTAATGTGAACTTTCCGCTTATGGCAGTCAGTAGCAGGATGCTCAGGTTCAAAAGCAGCACCAGAAGCACTGACCCGAAAATCCAAAGCCATCCCTCCTCGTGCCGCTCTGATATGGAAATCCTCCTAAACAGCTTAATCCAGTATACTATGGCTGCGATTGATATGACTATTGTCAGCATGTCCAGGTAGTCTCCTAATCCACTGCTTAATGGGGACATCAAATCCATCTTATAACATTTGTTTTAATCGCTTATTAGTATTGCGGCTATATCATAAACCTATGCTTAAGGCAGTAATCTTCGACTATGACGGGACTTTAGTCGATACAATACCTCAGATATACGGGGAGTATCTGCGGGCTATGAAGATTTTGGGTTTGAGGGAGATTGGCTTTGATGAATTCAAGAGGGTCATTGGATTGCCTTGGGAGAATGTTTTGACTACTCTGTGGCCTGGCATTGATGTTTCTGAATTTTCAAAGGTATATCGGAGCGGTATGGAGTCTCCTAAGCCGTTCCAGGATATGGATGAAGTCCTAAGGCGGCTTTCGAAAGACTATGTTTTGGCTATGCTTACTTCCCGGGGCGAGAAGACACTAACTCAGCAGGTTAATTCATTGAGTTTGGATATGGGGTTGTTCAAGAGGGTCTTTCACAGGAATAACACACTATATCATAAGCCGGATGGGCGCGCGCTAAAGCAGGTTTGCGAGTCACTGTCCATCGCATCTTCTGATGCGGTTTATGTCGGTGACGGTTTTGTAGATGCGGAATGCGCTAGAAATGCTGGGTGCAGATTCATTGGCGTCCTATCCGGCGGTTTGTCACGGGAGGATTTTGAGGGTGTCGGTGTTTCAGAAGTAATTTCTTCTATTTCCTTTTTGCCGAAAGTCCTTTGACGGCGTCAACTAATTCTTTCGCCTCCATGTCTGTCCGTATGCCTGTGGGGTTGAAGTGCGTCCTTCTGAACAAGTAGCCTTCAGACTCTATCTTCTCTTTCAATTCCTCCATCTTAGGTGATGAAGTTTTTGCGAGCCTGCATATCTTGTGCAGGTCATAGTATGGCTTTGTTATGTCTTGTTCAGAACAAACCGACCCTATGAACTTCCTCAACTCTTCATCTTCTGCCTTTTCCATGATGCTTTCGCAGACTGTTCTGTCTGCGTATTCACCCTGCCACAGCGGCCCTGCAGTTTTGAGTTTTGCCCCGCACCCGCATGTCTGCGCCAACTCATCCAGTCTCCTGTAGTCTCTCCACATGCATTTCACACAGTACTGCAGCCATCCCATACTCTTTAGTGTTTTTTTGGTTTTCCTGTTTACCTGCATCTGACATCGCATATAGTGTCTTGTCGAATGCGAGTAGACTGGTGTTGCACCCATGTCGTGTCTTGTGAATGTCCTGGCGATGAAACCCAGGAGTATCCTCAACCCTATCTCGTTGTAGCAGTCACATCTTAGGGGGTGTGCATCGTATTTCCTAAGGCATGCGGTGGGGTAGGAGCCGGACAGTGCGCTTGTGTCTGTCGCGCAGACACCTAGTACTCCATTGTTTCTCACGCATGATGTTGCTGCGTCGACGTATTCGACTGGGGGGCCGAAGGGGTCTAGGTCTACGAAGTCAAACCTCGACTTAGTTAGGATAACTCTTGCATCCTCTGCAGTGGTTGAAACCTTGACGTCGTTGATTTCAGCGTTTTTTCTAGCCGCCTGCAGCGCCTTAGGGTTTAGGTCGTTTAATGTGGCATGCACTCCCGCCTCTTTGGCGACTCTGATTCCCCTGGCGCCTGATGCTGTCATCACATCCAGGTAGTCTCTGGGTTCATAATGCTTTACTAAAAGGACGGTTATGTCCCTGTTCAATCTCATGTGGGGGTTGTAAAATACTTCCTCATCCTTTGTTATCCCTCCTTTCTCCGGAACTATGAGTTTTGTCTCCCCCTCCAAAACCTCTCTATACTTCATCTCATATATTATAAGCTGTGGTGTTTTATAGACTATGGTGGAGGTTGTTGTTGCAGTCACCGGGGCTTCTGGGCCGAAACTGGCGGAGGGGCTTCTTAAGGCGTTGAAGGGTGAGGAAACCCATCTAATCATAAGTTCCGGCGCTAGGGAAGTAGCGAAACACGAGGGGGCAGACCTTAATGCTATGGAGGAGTTGTCTGATTTTGTCTGGGGCGAGAATGACATGTCTTCTCCGTTGGCGTCATCCAGCAACCCAGTTGATGCGATGGTCATAGTCCCATG
>JAHIYG010000117.1 GCA_018815265.1 Candidatus Altarchaeota archaeon
CTTTCCCCGACTTGAGCTACGCCATCCTTCATCAAGTGAGCGTAAAGCGCATAGTAAACACTTCCATCAGCAGGGGCATAGTTCGCCTCCAGTATCACATATCTGCCGAGGTTATATTCTCCGTCTGTCAGGTCTGTTGGGTCCACATCCGAAGCAACCACTTCTCCATCAAATGCCGCATATGCTTTTTCCCCGTCTGGACAAAGCAGGTCGCTACCCCAGTGACCAATCGCACCCACACTCCCCCCGTCTATAGGCAATTGGGGATCAGTACAAAGAGAATCCAATGCGTTATCAGCCAATGCAAGGGAGTCAGTAGGCCAAATCAGGTTAAGACCCCTATCGCAGATGTGACATATCATGTCATCGCATGGATCATAACCTTCTACGAAAGTGAATCCGAAACAGAATAGAAGAATAAGCACAGTAAGAGCAGTATGTTTCTGTTCCATCCTAGTTAATATTATCCCCCTCATAGACTATATATTATAATATTTCATTCATAGACTATAAATTCCATTTTTGCCTCTGACATTGAGGTATGCTATTGATTCACCTAGTGTGTCTGCGGTTATGTAGCCCTTAAGCTTCTGGTTTTGAACAACAAGAACCATTTCTTGGGATAATATAGACTTCATTACGTCAACGACAGGCGTCAACCCATCTGCAACCGTGTATCCCACACCAGGTAAGTCAGACAATCTTGTATGAGCAGACACGGGAGGCATCTCCCCCAAATCAACGACCTTCTTCAAGATGCCTGATGAGTCCACAACCAAATATCTCCTCTGGCCACGCCGGTATACGGTGTCGAAAAAATCCCCCATAGCAAGTGAATCCAACGCATACGGTGGGGAGGGAATAGCAACGTCAGATAGTGTCTTGCCCTCAAGCAATTTCTTCAGCTGGACATACTTTAATTCGCTGCCGCCGGCAAAAGAGAGAAACACACCAATAACCACCCACCAGATATTTACTGTGAGAATCCCAGCTACCGCAAGCATCGCAAACAATGCCCGACCAACCGACGACGCTATCTTTGTGGCTGAAACATAGTCCATCCACAGCGCCAACACGCCCCTGAACACACGACCACCATCCATGGGAAACGCAGGAAGCATGTTGAATGCACCCAACATGAAGTTTATGTAAATCATAACAGAGAGAACTGACTCAACAGAGTTCATGCCAAGGTTACCTACAAAAAAACCAGACAGTATTTCCTGGAATCCTACAAGTGACGTGTTGATAGAGTAAAGCATTACCGTCCCCAACGCAGCCAATAAAAAATTGAAAAGCGGGCCAGCAACAGAAACCTTAATCTCCAATACTGGATCCTGCGGCAACTCAATCGACGCCAAACCGCCAATCGGCAGAAGCGTTATCTTAGGCACTCGCACACCATGCAATATCGCAGTAATCGAGTGTATGAGCTCATGAGCCAACACTATAGAGAAGACCAACAGCAAAAACATGAAGGCGTCAAGGTCACCCAACGCCATCAAGACGAAAAAAACAAGGAATGTCAGATGGAGTTCAATGGATATGCCAAATACCTTGAGTATCGGATATGACCAACGCATCTCAGCTAACCCCTTTGTATCGCTGTGACTCCAGTCCGTGCAATCTCCTTGATACCCATGCCCCTGACCATAGAGAGGAACGCGTTTATTTTGCTGGTGTCCCCAGTCAATTCTACAGCAGTTGTCTTCGGTGAAACATCAACTATATTCGCCCTGAAGACGTTGGCGTACTGTATCACCTGAGTCTTATGCTTCTCGTCAGGAGTGTTTACTTTCACTATGCACAACTCCCGCCGGACACAATTATCCTTTTCAAGGTCAGAAACCTTTATGACGTTCACCAGCTTGTTCATCTGCTTGGTTATCTGCTCTAGGATTTTCTCGTCGCCACGGGTGACTATCGTCATCCTAGCAATGTCCGGGTGATCAGTCACACCCACTGTTATCGATTCTATGTTAAATTTCCTCCTTGCAAAAAGCGACGCAATCCTCTGCATCACACCAGGCTTGTGTTCAACAAGCACTGAAAGCACATGCGATCTTTCCTCGGCCATCTTTTATACCCGTTATCCTTAGTAATTCTAGCATATATAATAATCGATAAGAAATGTTTTTGAACTTTACAACTTCGTATTTCTTATCGATATTAGCGAATCTCCAGGTCTTTAGGCGATTCGCTATAATCTTGGTTTATGATGAAAAAAAAGAGAGAATACCCAGAGCAAGGCGACCTAGTCATCGGCACTGTAGATAGCATCTTCAACCAGGGCGGATTCATCACTTTGGACGAATATGAAGGCAAAAAAGGGATGTTACACCTCACTGAAATAAGCCTGAAATGGGTGAGAAACATCAGAGACTACATAAAGGAAGGCCAGAAGGTCGTGTTGGTAGTCCTAAGAATCGATGAAGGGAGAGGGCACATAGATTTGTCCTTGAGGCGGGTGAATGAGGCACAGAGAAAACAAAAACTCCAGGAAGTCAAGCAGCTGCAGAGGGCTGTAAAGCTTGTCGAAGTCGCAGAAAAAGAGCTTGACCTCAAAGGCTGCCTTGACGAGGTAAACAATCTATTCAGCGACTATGATTCGCTATATGATGCGTTTGAGGCTGTGTCATTGGACAACGCCCTCCTCAAAAAATCAAAACTTAATGCTAAACTGAAGGACAAGCTTTTGGAGTTGATAGTAAAAAACATAAAGCCTCCGGAAGTCGAAGTCGTAGGTTACGTGGAATTAAGCAGCTATGAGGGAGACGGGGTGAAACACGTCAAGAAGGCA
>JAHIYG010000118.1 GCA_018815265.1 Candidatus Altarchaeota archaeon
CTGCCAAATTATTCGATGATGGCGGAGTAGATTCCCTGTCTTATTCTTTGACTCCGCAGACAACGTATTTCTTCAAGCTGGGGATATGCGATACCAGCGGCAGGTGCACGGCTTCGAAGTGTTCGAACTTCACGACGTCATCGCCTGGCAGGTGTCCTTACTGCAACTTTGTGACTAGAATTAAGACACCATCTGGTTGGTATGTCGGCTATGACGCTGACTTGAATGGAACCTACGAGCACATACAGGGTAGGGTATGCGGTGAAAACGCAGGCATGAAGACGAACTATACCATTGGCAGGTCAGTGAACATAAAGCTTTCTAAAAACGACAACACAACATATATTGTGTTCCTGAATGCGACACTTACCAAAACAGCATTAAACGACAAGGTGAGGACGATTTCAGGTTCTCAGGCTTTGGAAAGCGGGCAGGTAAATGGCATAGGCTATACTGGAATGCCCAAGGAGACGAGGGACAAGATTATAAACAACTTGCATCCTGAGGTATGTCAGATAAAGATATCATCTACTTCATGCACGTATCTCTGGCATTGTGACGACAACGGGGAAAACTGTGTTGATAGGACGTCTGAATCGACACTTATTGAAGACGGTGGTGACTACTGTTTATGGCAGCTGCCATATTGCGAGTTCTCGCTTTGGGCTGCTGGAAACCTTGATGCAGGCTCAGTCGACAATGCCGGGAAATACAAGGGTAGGATACCTCTTTACATAGAGGTTGCCTCTAATGCAGATGTCGGTTCTCCCTTAAAGGTTATTGTTAGAAAAGACAATCTCAAAGGAACCGGACCCCTAATCTTTAATTCGATAGTTAGGGTTCTGCTAGGAGATGTTGAGGTGTTGTATACTACGACAGACAAGGATGGAGCTGTTTATTTCACCCCTAAAATACCGGGTGACTACATTGTTGAAACCTTTAAGACGGGCTACAGGTATACTTCATCTATTGTCAGCGTCCTCGGGGAAGATAAAACCTCTACGCCCTCAGCTTCATCGACTGCTGTTGAGACGACTTTGACAGTACCTTCGGAGAGGACATCTTCTACTGTTGTACAACCGGTAACCACTCAAAAGGTTGAGGTCACCACTACTGTTTTAAAGCCGTTAACAACTTCGAATGTGCAGACCACTATTTCTGTTTCTAAGGTGACGACGTCGACAATTTCTGTTTTGAAGGAATCTGATATTTTGCCTTCCAAGCAGGAGCCGGTGTCTGCTGTTGCTGGGTTGGCGGTTGCGTTGGTTTTTGTCGTTGCCTTGGTTGTAGTTGCAGCCTTGTTGGTGTTTAAGAGACATAGGAAAAGGTAGGGTTATGGTGGGCAAAGTGGTGGATACGCATTCACATGGTGATTTTAATCTTTTGTCTGCTTATTCTTTTCTTAGGATATGATTTGTGAGTTGTGTGGTGCGGTGGCGCTTTCCGGCTTTAGGGTTAGGGTTGAGGGAACCGTATTGAATGCGTGCAGGAATTGTGCGTCTGGAAAGGATGTGGTTTCCGAGGTTTCGCATAAGAAGGATGAGAAGCCCAAAAAGAAGGCGGTAAAAGCTGTTGTGGAGTCTTTTGAGGTTGGGGATGATTTGGCTTTTGTCGATGGGTTTGGCGAGAAAATAAGGCATGCCAGGGAGAAGGCTGGTTTGACTCAGGAGGATTTAGGGCAGAAAGTCAATGAATCCCACTCACTCATACATAGGATTGAGTTGGGTAAATTCGAGCCTTCCAAGGATTTGGCGAAGGCGATTGAGAAAAGCCTTAAAATAAAGATTTTGTCTAACTCACAGGATGCAGGCGACTTTGTTGTTTCTTCTTCTGAGTCTAAAGAGATTACTTTAGGGGATATGATTGTTGTGAGGAAGAGAAAGAAATGATAGAGTTTGGTTTGGCGCTGGTTTTCCTGTTTTTTCTGTTGGCGTTTGTCTTCCTGGTAAGGTCAGACCATCAAAGATATTTCGGCGTAGTATTCATGATACGCTCGCATTACGGCATCAAAGTAATAGATTCGCTTTCGCGGTTTTATCCCGGTTTTTGGAAGTTCATAGCTGATCTGTCGGTTCTTTTGTCTTTTGGCGGATTGGGAGGATATTATCTGTCATCGCATAGGGAAAGCAGGGATAATCTGTATAAGAGTATTTTGGTTTTGGGTTTGCTGTCGTGTGTTCCGGTTTATTTCATCAAGGGGGGTTTGTATTCTTTTGCGGCTTTTTTAGCGTCTTTTGCAGCCTATATGATATTGTCTAGGTTCAAGAATCCATTCATAGATTTTATCGGGGCGTCATGTCTTTTTTCGGCGTTTTCATCTGTTTTTTTAAGTGCGTTTTCATCTCTTAGGCTTGACGGCTTTTTTGCGTCGGTGTTTTTGGGCGTTTTCGGATTGCCTTCAATACTTATCTATGGGCTTTTCTCTCATGGCCTAAACATTTTGTCTGCTGAGTCGAATATGCCTGGTGTTTCTCCGATGGTGCCGACATCCCGGGATGGGAATGTAGGGGTTGGTTTTCCAGGATATGATTTGTTCATACCTTGGTGGCATGCTCTTTTGGCTTTGTTTGTAACACTTGTCGTCCACGAGGGCGCCCACGGGGTCTTGGTCAGGGTTGCTAAGGTGAAGCTTAAATCAACTGGTATACTCTCTCTTTTTTCAATTCCTGTGGGGGCTTTTGTCGAGCCTGATGAGGAGGGTTTGAACAGGAAATCCTCTGTTTCCCGGATGAGGGTTTTTTCAATGGGTTCATTTGCCAATATCGCAACCGGTTTGGTGGGTGTTGTTTTGATTTTGTCTCTTGCATTAGCCTCCCGCACCATTATGTCGTCTAACGGATTCAGGGTTGTGGGTCATATATCTGGTTTAGGTGCTGAAGAGAATCTTCCTGATGGCACTGTCATCTACAGCTTCAATGGTGTGTCGGCATCTGATGTCGAAGCCTACAAGAACGCAACTTTAGGTGTTAAACCCGGGGAGCGTGTTTTGCTGAATACTTCCGCTGGTTTGTTGGATGTAGTATTAAAGCAAAATCCTGAAGATGTTTCCAGAGGCTACATAGGTGTTTATCTTGTCGAGGATATCTCAATCAAGCCGGAATATGCTGGTTTTGTCTCAATTGGTCTTTTGCAGTATCTGTTTGAGGCACTTGGTTGGGTTATTTTTTTCAACATAAACATTGGGTTGGTTAACCTGTTGCCTGTTGTGCCGTTCGACGGCGGCAGGATGTTTAAGGAGTTTGCCGAGACCTTGAGACTTTCCGAGTTGAATGTGAATAGGGTATTATATGCTGTCTTGGGTTTAACTTCTGTTTTGCTTTTGGTGAATATGCTTCCTCTTTTCGGGATTGTTGCAGACTACATCATTTCCAGATTGTAGCGCTCATATATGGTCCTAACCTCTCATACCCCAGTCTTCTGTAGTAGTTTCTGACGCCAACACCAGATATGATATTCATCTTCTTTTTGTTGAATTCCTCGCTTGCTATCTGTTGCGCCTCCCTTAGAAGCTCTGCTCCGTATCCCCTGTGTTGCCACTCATACTCTGGTGCCTCACCCAACTCGACCATGGGGCCGTAGACGTGTAATTCCCTGATTAATGCAGTGTCTTCGCCTATCTCTTCCCTAAATGGTTGGGATGGAATTCTTAATCTTGTGAATCCGACTAGTATGTCTTTTTTCACATCTTCAAAACTCAAAAATATTTCAGTCCCCCCAGAGGCTTCATAGTCTTCTCTCACGAGTTTTATATCTTCTATCTCTGGTTCTATCTCTTGTTTGAGGAATCTCCCGACTTCCCTACATCGTATGCAGTTGCATTTGATTTTTTTGTCTTTCATATACTCCTGCACAAGCTGTCCGAGATTTGATTTTTTTATCCCAGCCTCGACTATGGTGGAGGGGATGTCGCGCATTATCCTCATTGTCCTCATCCACTTTGGCATGGCGGCTTTGGCTTTTGCAATAACTTCAACTGCTTCTTCAGTAGATATTGGGGTGAACTTTCCTGCCCTATATCTTTTGGAGTAGTCTGTGCCTTCAATCACAATCAATGGATATATCTTCAGCATGTCTGGTTTGAACCGTTCATCCTCAAATATTTTCCTGAATCCTTCCAAATCAAAGCCTGGATCATAGCCGCGAAGCCCTGGCATCATGTGGTATCCGACTTTGACTGCGGAGTCTTTCAGCTGTTTTGTAGCATCAACGACGTCTGCGACCGTATGCCCCCTGTCGACTTCCTCATATAGTTTATCGTCTGGATTTTGCACTCCCAACTCAACCCTTGTGACTCCGTAGTCTAGCATAAAGTTTATCTGCTCCTTTTTCGCCCAATCTGGTCGCGGCTCAAATGTTATTCCGACGCAGCGGACATCTGATGTCTCATTCTCCTTTTGGACGTCTTCAACATACCTGAAAGGCTTTGTCTTGTCTCTGTATCCTTCAATGAACTTCTTTTCTCCGTCTGCTGTTATTTTTTCCCTGTTTATGCTGTAGTCGTTCATTGCTTGGAGGCAGTTTTTCACGAACCATTCCTGGTAATCTAGCATCTGGGCTGTGAGTGTACCACCCATGACTATCAATTAGGTCTTGTCTGTTGGGTGCCCGATGTTTTGGAGTTGATGTAGCCTGAATGTGGTCTGCAGGTACGGGTCGAATAGGTATTGTATGGCTCGCATGGTGGCTGGCTCTTTTCCGGTGTAGCTTTGGGGGACGCTGTGGTCTGGGCCGCCGGGGCAGTATTTGCATTTGCCGTGGGGGCATTTGCTTGGCGCAGTCATGGCCGCGACGACCGCGACGCCAGATGTTGTCCTTGTCGGCTTCTTCTGCAAAATCTTAAGTATCCTCCTCTTCTCATCTACGCTGGCTTGAGCTAGTATTTCGCTGTTTCTAATGAACCTGTCCAAACCCAACTCTATGGACAGCTGCCTTTTCGCACTATCTAAATCATCCTTGCCCATTATCTCGCCCGAGAGTATCGCCTCAATAATGCCTCTGAAATCATCCATACTAATGTAAAACTAGAAAACAAATCAAAATTTAAACAAAAGAACAGATTGCTCGGTTCGCGCTTGTCATACGTTGGTGGGGTCTGAAGACCCCACAGTATATCTTTATATTCTTTTTTAGAAGTAGTAGGTGGTTAACAGCGTCTAAGGGCACGGTTTGCTCCGTGCACACGCATAGCGTATACGAGACACGCTCGTATACACTTATTATGTTCTTTTTTAGAAGGAGTAGGTGGTTAACAGCGTCTAAGGTTTCCCGCAGGTTATGCAGTACAGTCTTATTCGCTGGAAGGCTTAACTTCTGCGTTCGGGACGAGTGCAGGTGTTTCTCTTCCGCTGTGGCCGTTAACCGACTATATACTACGCAGGTTCAGTATAAAAATGTTTTTTTATACTGTTCTCATAGCATTTTGTAGTTGTGTTAGGTCTTTGACTAGTTCCTGTGGGAATCCAGCAGATTTGGCTTCTTCTGTGAAGATTATGGGTTGTGTTGCCACCCAGTTTATGGCGTTTGCCATTCCTTGGACTACTGCTTTTGGGTTTAGTTTTGCTGTTTCTGCGGGGTCTAATCGGTTGGTGTGGCTTGCTCCTCTGGTGCACATATCTACTTCTGGTCCGGTGTAGGCGTATATTGACCCGTCTGGTTCCCTCCTTATTTTGGCGTCTTTTGTTGTACTTCCTACTCTGACTTCCAGTTTTTCTCGGTCACCGGATTTTTTCACTTCCATAGTGAATGTTTTTACTGTCTTTCCACTTCTTACTCCTCCTGACCATTCGTCTTTACCGCTCATCCCAAAATCTTCCACTTTGACTTCGTCGTCTCTTTCATTAAAACTGTAGAAGCCAAGAATCTTTAATGCAGTCATAGCTTCGGTGTTTGTTGTTTTAGCATCTAAGTTTGCGACGTGTCTGTGTCCTGAAGCCATGTATACGCATTTTACTTCTCCGTCAGTTCCGCGTTTGCCGAATTGCCATGAGCCCGGGTGTTCCAGGTCCAAACCATCTTGTGTGTAGTCTACTGGTACGGTTGTTCTTTCTTTGATTTTTCCGTTTCTGTCTAATTGGACTGTTGCTACTGGTATTCCTTCGCTCATGAATTTGGCGATTGCGGGGGTCATGTTTTTGCTGCCCAATGAATTTATAACTTTTGTTGTAGTTGGGTTGGTTAGTACTGCGTTCATTAGTCTGTCGAATTCTGTTGTGACTTGTCCGGTCGCCCTTTTTTGCAGTGCATCCAATGCGTTGTCAAGTTGTGTCGTGTCAGGTCGCTGTGTTCCAGGTTGTGCTTGTGTGCTCATGGTAGTTCCTCCTTTTGTATTCTTGTAATTAGGTTGTCTATCGCAGTAGTCAGTGGTTTGAATATTTCTTGTCCTGTTTTCTTGGGTGAGTCTTCCATATTAAAGAATGGTGAATGATATGAATAAAAACCTTATTTTTCTAGATTTTTTTGGTGAGTTTCTCGATTTTATCCTCAAGTGCCTTCACCCTGTCTGTTAGGTCTGGTTCCTGGGGTTTTTCGTAGTCTCTTATTTTTTTCTCTACTGCATCCCTTACGAAGTCTCCTGGTTCCGGGTAGTTTATGTCTTTTTCGACGATTCTCCGGATTTTCAGGTAGAGTCTTTTTGGTATGGCTACGGTTGCCACGTTTTTGTCGTCCATAAGTATATTATCTGGTTTACCATGTTTTAAACTGTGGAAATACCAGCATCCCACCCCCGAAAGGCGTCTCTTGACCTACGCCACAGGCTCACAGAAGGCTTTGCAAAGGGTTTCGTGGCTTCTGCTGGCTTGATTGCGCACGGGCGGGGGGAAGCATTTGATTACTTGCTTGGAGAGCGAACCTGCGTGCACGCAGATAAGGCTCAGGAGACTGCTTCTGCATTGCTTTTGTTGGCTGAAAACCCTGTTTTATCGGTTAACGGCAATGTTTGCGCTCTATGTCCGGGTGAGGTTGTTTCCCTGGCTAAGGTGGTTTCAGCTAAGGTGGAGATTAATCTATTCTACCGTAGTGTGGAACGCATTAAGCTGATTAGGGATGTTTTATTGGGATATGGCGCTGATGAGGTTTATGGGGTGGGTGTGGGTGAAAAGACCATTCCAGGACTTGATTCTGAGCGTGGCAGAGCTGACGTTGCCCAAGTTGAGGCTGATGTTGTGTTGGTTATGCTGGAGGACGGCGACCGGGCTGAAGCCTTGAAGAGTATGGGTAAGAAGGTTGTTGCAGTGGACTTAAACCCATTATCTCGCACAGCCCAGATGGCGGACATATCAATAGTTGACAATGTTGTGAGGGCGCTGCCGAACATGATAGAATATGCAAAAAAGCTGAAGAATAAACCAGATGATGAACTAAAATCATTGGTGGATGGATTCGACAACAGATTAAATCTTGCTGAAATGGAGAAACTAATCCGTGTTGGCTCAGATACTGTGTAGTTTCAGCATTTACTCCTCCATCTCATGGAGTTTACCAGGTACTATGAGTGCATGAGGCGGTTCTCCGAAGACGTAGTTACTTATTTTTTTCAAACTCCCATACGCTATTACTGCATCTTCTGAGCCTAGGCGTGCCACCCCCACAATCTGGGTGTCTTCCCGTATCTGGTTTTGCATCCTCTCATACTCCATCTTCAGAAGAAGCTGTGTGCCTTCGCCGACTGTCATGTATCTTTTCTCGTCTGCTTTTACATCCAAGAGACACAGTGTATGCAGGCCCCTCATGTGGTTTTCTTTCACGACGTCATAGGGGCTTTTCGGGAAGTAACTGCCTTCAGGATACGCTATTGTCGTTGTTCTTCCGAACTTGTATATCTGCA
>JAHIYG010000119.1 GCA_018815265.1 Candidatus Altarchaeota archaeon
CCATCCATGAGGTTTAGCGGGTATCAATTGGACGCATCAGATTGGATTGAAAAAAACACACCCTCCGATTCAGACCTAGTGTATGTCGGGTATGTTCAGAGGGATTTAGACTGGTTTACTGCGTTAAGCTCAAGAAGGTTCGGAACACAAAAACAGCAACACTTCATATTTCAAGACCAAGAACTCCAGATGTCAAATCATGCCTACGTCTACTTTGATTTGAGGGTTCCATATATGGGTGATGCTCAGACAGCGAAGATGATACAAAACCTGAAGTCAGCAGTCACCAATTATAGTTTCGACAGGACAGTCTATGAAACAGATGAGGTCCTAATAAAGCAGATAAATTAATAACTCCTTCAAAAACAGGAAAATCTATTTTTTCTTATTGAATTTTGCAGTCTCAATTATACTCCATATATACGGGTTCTTTTTGAGTATGAAAAGTTCATAGTCTGCACATATGCGGATATACAACTCAAGTATGCTAACAAGCACTGTATAAACAAATTCTTTAGGCCTTGGTTTTACGGATTTTAATACTGCCTTACACAAAAGCAGGTACTCCATAGATGCAACTTTATAGTTTCTCTTAAGCTTCAGGTCTACATGCCCTATATGTATTCTCTTGCGTTGGTTTATGTAATCTCTGACTGTCTGAGGCCCCATATTATATGTGATTGCGTTCGGGGCATATCTTATCTCCAAGCCTGCCTCATTAATCAGAGACTCTATCCAAGCCTCATCAACAGGTGTCTTAGGGGAGATAGCGTCAAATAACCTTCTGAAAGCGCAGAATTCGCCAGTTTTTGGCCTTATCAATGAAAGATTATGGTGTACCTCCCACATAAGATTAACTGCAAAACCAATAAAAGAATCTTTGCTGTTTAAGGGTAGAGGGTGGGAGCCAACCATCCCGACATTTGGGCTGTCAAATAGTTTAAGAATCTCTGAAAGACTGCATTTTTCCAAAATCAAATCGCCACTAATCAAAACTAATATCTCCCCTTTTGACTCCCTTAAAAAAATATTCACCGAATACGCCTTACCTTTTCTCGCATTCTCATCAATAATCTTTAGATTAGGATTGATTCCCATCAAATAATCCAACTTATCCCTATCCCCATCGTGCAGTCCGCTTGAAACAACAAAGACTTCAGCATTACCTCCAATTTCTTTAACTTGTTGAAGAACTGACTGAATGAGTTCAACCACCCTGACGTCTTTATGGGTTATAATCCCTATACTGATAGTCATGATAGAAAATAATTACCTCTCTACTAAATATAACTCAAACACTATCATGAGTTACTCAGACAATAAACCTCCCATATTTGATTGCAGTCTCCCATATAACAATCCTTTCATAGCATTTTGTTATGTAAAACAATGGGAGAAAAAACAAATCCCATATGCTTTTGTATCTCTGCGTCAACAAAAGGATGGGTGGGGCAAAAATGGTTAAGAGGTCGTTTGGTAGGAATATCCTGCCCCAAAACAGGCTTTGAAATCTCCCCTTGAGGATAGCTTGCTCCAATATGAATTTTTTCATTGTGGCATGCCTAAACAATAACCTCCAATCCCTGCCATATTTTACTGCCGCATGAAAAACAATCAATTCCTTATCAAATACTATGTCTCCAACGTTCAACTCCAATATCCTGAATGCAAGTTCAAAATCCTCCCCCCTCAAATATCCCTCATCAAAACCACCAACCTTATCCAACACTGATTTCTTATATCCTATGTTGGCAGTAGCATACATTTCAACCATATCCCCCTCAGACATCTGGTTCACTCCAAAGGAGAGGTTTAATCTATCCCTTATTGTGGTCAAATATGCTGGCATATCATAAATGACTCTTCCCCCCACGCCTGCGGCTTTTTTATTCTTTTTGAATGCTTCAGACATCTCTTGAATCCAGTATTTTGTGGGTATGCAGTCAGCATCTGTGAAAGCCACTATCTCCCCTTTGGCGTTTTTCAGGCCTACATTGCGCGCTCTAGACGCCCCCAGCCTCTTATTCAGTCTTATGTAATGAAAGTTCTTTCTGTGGGAATACCCTCCGCAGTTTGTTTCAGTATCGTCGTTGCTCGCATCATCCACGACTATGACTTCGTAGTCTTCCGATATGGACTGGTTAAACAGCGAATCGATAGCGTCTTTAATTGTTCCCCCACAATTATATGTTGGAATGACTACTGACAGTTTCACAGATAATCATTTAGGAGGCGCTATTAATACATTTCACACACCCTGTTTTTCTGAAGTTATCTCATGTCTTTTCCATGTGTTATGGGGTTTAATTCTTCCAATCCAAAATTTTTCCCATACTGGCTCCAAACACCGCTACACTCTTTATTTAAGTCGCATAGACGACATTTATCTGCTTTAACATGGGTTTTTCTTAGTAGGCCGCGCATATGGCTTAATCTTATAGATCTTAGGGGATTATCAGCAACCTCCTTAATAGTCAATGTTTTCATGCCCTGGATTGTTTTAAGCATAGGGTCCAATGGATTCTTTAGTATTGTCTCCTTTAGAATCCAATAACCTTCGTCCTCAGTGAACTGCGGCATCTTAAGATTGTCTACAATGTTGCCTTGGAAATCGGGAAAAAAACATGCTGGGACATGAAGTATTCTTGCTGGGATTCCACACCCTGATAACTGCATAAAGGTTTTAGTGATATGAGGTGATATCTCCGAATACTTAGGGGCTAAGG
>JAHIYG010000120.1 GCA_018815265.1 Candidatus Altarchaeota archaeon
CAGGCGAAATTAAATGC
Organism: Candidatus Altarchaeota archaeon; assembly: GCA_018815265.1. Lineage (GTDB taxonomy): Archaea > Altiarchaeota > Altiarchaeia > IMC4 > SCGC-AAA252-I15 > JAHIYG01. Next base: position 18 of record JAHIYG010000120.1, read on the forward strand.
TATTGGGGATGATGCAAGGGCTGAAGGCGAAAAGCTTGCGCAGGACATACTGGCGCAGGGGCAGAGGAAAGCCCTAATACACAAGCAGAAGATGCTGGGGGAAGAGGCAAACAAGAGAATGACTGAGTTGACAGCCCAAAAGGCAAAGGCAGTGGGTGAGGCCATCTCAGAAGCCAAGGCAAAAATAATTTCTCTTCCAGACGAAGCAAAGTCTAAGATGCTTTCGCAGCTTGCAAGCGACGCACAAGCAATAGCATCTGAGAAGAAAATAAAGGTCGACCCTAAATACGCCAAACTATTCAAGGGGGTTGAGGGCTCTGAAGTGGTAGTTGAGGACATAGGCGACTTTGGAGTGGTTATTGAGTCAAAAGACGGTCTGATGAAAATAGACAACCGATTGTCTGCAGTGCTCGAGTCTAAGGCGCAGTCGATTAAGCCAAAAATAAACAAGATACTTTTCGAAGAATGAAAGCGGATTTGATGGGTTCGGAACTGGCTAACGCATATGTGTTGGGGTTAGTTTCAGGCCTGCAAAGCAAAAACCTCACAAAAAAGGACTATGCACAGCTGATTGAATCCAAAGACTTAAGGGAGGTGCTGTCGTATCTTGACTCCACACAATATCGGCAGGTTGCGAGAACAAATCCTGCAGGAGGAGTTAAAGCATTTGACGAGGCGATTTCAGCAGCATTCCAGAAGGCCTATGGGGAGGCGACATCATATCTCCCTGAGGCAGACCAACAGATGCTTCAGACACTGTTTAAGGGCATGTGGGACCTCCAAAACATAAAGGCTATCGCACGCAGCATATACCTGAAAAATCAGGGCATGCCGACGATGGCGTTCTTCGGGGCCTTATCCCATAAGACACTGGATGAAGCGCTTAAGGCGCAGGACCTGCGTGATTTCGGGAAGAATCTCCCTGAAGATTATTCAACAATGGTTTTGAAGGCGTCAGATTCAAAGACACTTTTTGAATTCGAGGAAAAGCTCGAGAAGCAATTCCTGAATATGATGCTTTCCAAGACGAAATCAGACGTGAAAGACTACGTCAACACACTAGTTGACTCACTAAACATCAGGGTATACTTGATCTGCAAACTGAATGAAGTAGACGACATAGCACCGCATACGATGGCGGGAGGCTACCATCTATCAGGGATTTTAGACAAATTGATTAGGGAGGATATACAGAGTTTCATAAAAGGGCTTGCCAACACACCTTATCAGAAGGCGGTGTCCCAGGCTGCAGAAGGAGGGGACATGAGCCACATCCACCTCTTGGATGCTGGACTGGCTAAAGCCATAGTAGATGACGTCAAATACCGGTCCATGCTTCACCCATTAAGCCTGAACACAGTAATATACTATCTGAAAACCAAGGAGATTGAGGCTTTGAATGTGAGATCTATCATCTTTGGCAAGGCCTATCAGCTTTCAAACGAAGACATAAGCGGGTTGATATCATGAAACACGACATAGTTGTTGTAGGGGAAGAAGATGAGGTAGTCGGCTACCGGCTGGCTGGGGTGTCAAAGGCTTACACACCATCGACTGAGAACCTGAAAGACAAACTTATGGATGGGAAAAACATAATATTCATAACCCGAAAGGCGAAGGCTGCATTAAAGGAGGATATTGATGAAGTGTACCGGAAAGCAATAGTGCAGGAGATACCTGAGTGGAACAAGCCATATGGTATGGTCGCGGAGATAATAAAAGATACTGTGGGTTTTGACTTGAGAAAATGAATGGGAAAATAAGGCGTGTGACGGGGCCGCTAGTCGAGGCTGAAGGCATGCGCGGGGCAAGGATGCATGACATAGTCTACCTGGGAGATGAAAGGCTGATGTCTGAAGTCATAAAAATAAAAGGAGATGTGGTGTCATTGCAGGTGTATGAGGACACCACAGGCGTAAAGCCTGGAGAACCAGCTGAAAACACATTCGAGCCGCTGTCTGTGGAATTGGGACCCGGCATATTGACATCCATCTATGATGGAGTTCAGCGGCCTCTAAACGAATTGAGGGCAATGTCCGGGGACTTCATTGCAAGGGGCTTGGTGTCCAAGCCTTTGGATAGGAAGAAGAAATGGCATTTCACGCCTGCAGTTAAAAAAGGCGATAAAATATCTGCCGGACAGATAATCGGGTCTGTGGCAGAGACTAAAATAATAGAGCATAAAATACTGGCTCCCCCCAATGTAAACGGGGTGGTCAAGGATATACGGGAAGGCGACTACTCAGTCGAGGACCCCATAGGTTCATTAGACACTCTGGAGCTTAAGCTCTTCCATAAGTGGCCTGTAAAGGCTGCAAGGCCTATTAGGAAGAAGCTCAAACCAGATGAGCCGCTGGTAACAGGTTCCCGGGTGATTGACGTCTTCTTTCCCATAGCCAAAGGAGGTACTGCAGCAATCCCGGGCCCATTCGGCGCTGGAAAGACTGTCGTGCAGCACCAACTTGCGAAATGGGTTGACGCAGACGTCATAGTATATGTCGGCTGCGGTGAACGTGGCAATGAGATGACTGACGTATTGGATGAGTTCCCAAAACTCAAAGACCCCAAAACAGGCGAGTCGCTCATGGAAAGGACCACACTGATTGCAAACACCTCCAATATGCCGGTGGCTGCAAGGGAGGCGTCGGTGTACACTGGAATAACCCTTGCTGAATACTACAGGGACATGGGATACAACACAGCAATGATGGCTGATTCCTCATCTAGGTGGGCTGAGGCTATGAGGGAGATTTCAGCACGTCTTGAGGAGATGCCAGGCGAGGAAGGATATCCAGCGTATCTCGGTTCCCGGCTTGCTTCATTCTATGAGCGGGCAGGAAAAGTCGAGACATTATCTGGGAAAATATCGTCTGCATCTATAGTCGGCGCAGTATCCCCTCCAGGTGGAGACTTGAGCGAGCCAGTGACCCAAAACACACTCCGTATTGTCAGGGTATTCTGGTCTTTGGATGCTCGGCTCGCAGACAGAAGGCATTTTCCATCCATAAACTGGCTCACAAGCTACAGTCTATACACTGATACCCTCCAACAGTGGTTTGAGGAGAATATGTCTAAGGATATGACGTCTATGCGAGAGGATGCGATGGCGATACTGCAGCGTGAAAGCGAGCTTTTGGAGATAGTGCAGTTGGTTGGTGCAGACGCCCTACCCCATGAGGAGAGGATTATTTTAGAAACAGCTAAGATGCTCAGGGAGGATTTTCTCCAGCAGGATGCATTCCATGAAATTGACACGCACTGTCCGTCAAAAAAACAGCATGATATGCTGGCTGTGATACTCTCATTCCACGACCGTTGCATACAGGCGCTTGACTCAGGTGTTAAACTCGATGATGTAGTGGAGTCGCCGTTGCGCGAGGATATAGCAAAGATGAAGTATATACCCTCAGACAAATCTGAGGCAGAGCTTAAGGCTTTGATGGAAAAGATTAAGGGGGCGTTCAACTGAAGATGGCAGTCATAGAATACAAGACGGTGTCTGAAGTCAAGGGTCCTTTGATAGTCGTTGAGAAGACGAAGGACGTCATGTACGGTGAAGTCGTTGAAATAACAGATCCCGAAGGAAAAGAAAGAAAGGGGCAGGTGTTAGACGCATACAAAGACAAGGCGATAGTGCAGGTGTTTGAGTCGACGAGGGGCCTAGACACAAAGGACACAACAGTGAAATTCTTAGGGGAATCGCTTCATCTACCAGTATCTGCCGAAATGCTAGGTAGGGTGTTTTCAGGTTCAGGCACCCCCATAGACGCTGGTCCAGAGGTTACTGCGCAGGCGTATTTGGACATAAACGGTAAGCCAATAAATCCTACAGCCAGGGAATACCCGCGTGAATTCATACAAACCGGCATCTCGTCAATAGACGGGATGAATACTTTAGTCCGCGGACAAAAACTTCCTATATTTTCGGGTTCAGGACTGCCTCATAACGACTTGGTTGCGCAAATCGCAAGGCAGGCGAAGGTGAAGTCAGGGGAAGAATTCGCAGTGGTCTTCGGAGCAATGGGGATAACAAGCCAGGAGGCTATGTTTTTCAGGCAAAGCTTCGAGGAAAGCGGAGCATTAGGTCGGATAATAACATTCCTAAATCTTGCAGACGACCCGGCGGTTGAGAGGATAATCACGCCCAGGATGGCATTGACTGCAGCAGAATACCTGGCATACGAGAAAGACTATCATGTTCTCGTGATATTGTCTGACATGACAAACTACTGTGAGGCACTGCGGCAGATTGGGGCAGCCCGTGAAGAGGTTCCCGGCAGGAGAGGATACCCTGGCTATATGTACACAGACCTGGCAAGCCTCTACGAGAGGGCGGGGCGGATTAGGGAGAAAAAAGGCTCCATAACACAGCTTCCGGTAATCACAATGCCAGACGACGATATAACACACCCCATACCTGATTTGACTGGATACATAACTGAAGGCCAGATTGTTTTATCTCGATCGCTTTATCGGAAGGGAGTGTATCCGCCGATTGATGTTTTGCCGTCACTTTCTAGGCTTATGAACAATGGAATCGGAAAAGATAGGACGAGAGAAGACCATAAGGAGGTATCGGATCAGCTTTATGCAGCATACGCTGAAGGCAGAGACTTGAGGGATTTGGTCGCAGTCATAGGTGAGGAGGCACTAACCAAGAGGGACAAAAAATACCTGGAGTTCGGCGAACGTTTCGAGAGCGAGTTCGTAAACCAGGCAAAGGATGAAGGTCGCAAAATAGATGAGACATTGTCGCTTGCTTGGGAGCTTTTGGCTATCCAGCCTACAAGGGAGCTTAAAAGAGTAAGGCCTGAGTATATTGACAGGTACTACCCTCAAGACAAAAAACAACAAGATAATGTAGAAGAAGACCAAGGAGACGATACAGGAGAAACCTCAAATAAGCAGGCGCAGTCGCAGGAGACGCAGGAGAAATAAAATGGCAGGAGAGATGCTTGAGGGAGTTCCGCCGACGAGGATGGAACTTCTGAAACTCAAGGTTAAACTATCCCGCGCAGAAAAAGGCCACCGCCTACTCAAGGAAAAAAGAGATAGTTTGGTGATGGAGTTCATGGGTTTGTCCAAGCAGGCATATGAGACGGTTGAGCGGGTGCAGAGGCAGCTTGAACGTTCCCAGAAGTCTCTGGCATACTCTGCTGCAACAGCAGGGTATTCTCAACTCGAATCAGCAGCACAAGCAAACCAGCAGACGCTTCACGCCAGCATAGACTACAAAAACGTGATGGGTATCAGACTGCCTAAGGCGACGATAGAGGAGAAAGAGAAGAAACCCACAGAACTTGGCATGGGACTGCTCACGACACATCCTACAATCTACGACGTTGCAAGGCAGCATGAAAAATCACTGAATATGCTTTTGAGGCTTGCTGAGACCGAATATTCCCTCAGGCAACTTTCTGAGGAGACTAAGAAGACAAGACGGCGCGTAAACGCCCTTGAATACAAGATAATCCCTAAAATCAAAAACACACAGAAACACATAAGGATGCGGCTTGAAGAATTGGAGAGGGAGGGGTTTGCATCCCGTAAAATGATTAAGAGAAAAACAGCGGAGGTGGCTCAATGAAACCATTTGACTATGCAAAACATTGGATTGCGGTTTTAAGTCTGGAGGCGTCAGTGAAAAACGCAGCAAGACTGTTCCGAGACGAAAACATCGGCTCCATACTGGTGAAGGACGAGGATGGAGCGCCTGTTGGACTGCTCACAGACAAGGTCCTCTTCAACGCAATAGCTGAGGGAGTTGACTTAAGAGACAAAAAAGTAGCTGACTTGAAAGTAGAAAACCTCGTATACATAGAAAAAGACGCAGACATAGAAGACGTGGCAGAAAACTTCCCTAAAAGCCCCTCAGGCAGGCTTGCCATGACTGACAAAAACGGCAACATCGTAGGGATACTTAAGCGAAAAAACATAGAGAGATTTTCAGCATTCAGGGTAGCTAAATCAATAGTGCGAAAATAGGATCAAAATGAACGCGAGCCAATACATACTGGCAGAGATAATAGAACACCTGGAGAAGGGGTCAGATGAGGGACTAGTCAAATTCGTGAAAAGATATCCTCAAGACAGAGAACTTAAGAGAATAAGCGAAAACTACGAGGAAAAAAAGGACGCTAAGACAGCGCTTGAAAAGCTGAAAAACCTACGGGCAGACCGTAGACTCATCCACTCCGGCGGCACACAACTAAACCTCAAAGACCGGCGCAGAATGACTGCGGGAAAAGACAAAAGATAAAACTCATGAATTGGACCTGATATCTAAAAAAGTAAAGTACTGTCACAACTAATACTGCGGACAATAATATCCTCAACCTGGTGCGGTTTGAAACCATAGCCTTCATAACGTGGGTATGAAATAAGCTTAAACTTATACTTATCGGTATTAAACGCTTTTATTTGGCGATACCATAACTTTAATCCTATTTTCAGGTGAGTTCAGATGGCAAAAATATACTATGAGGATGATGCGGACTTGGGCGTTTTAGATGGAAAAACAATCGCCATAATAGGATACGGAAACCAGGGCAGTGCACAGGCCCAAAACATGAGGGATTCAGGCTTAAAAGTAATAGTCGGCTCAATACAGGATGCCTCTGCAGAGCAGGCTAAAAAAGACGGATTTGAAGTGCTACCAATCGCAGAAGCAGCCAAAAAGGCAGACATAGTCCACATACTAATACCTGATGAACATCAGAAAAAAGTGTATGAAACAGACATTAAGGCAGGACTTGAACCAGGCAATGCACTGATGTTTTCCCACGGATTCAACATACGATTCAAAAAAATACTCCCTCCAGAAGGCGTAGACGTCATAATGGTCGCGCCAAAAGGCCCAGGCATTCTTGTGAGAAAAACATATGAAGACGGATTCGGGACTCCATGTCTCATCGCAGTCGAAAAAGACGCGTCAGGCAATGCAAAACAGAAAATCCTCGCAGTCGCCAAGGCCATAGGCGGCACAAGGGCGGGAGTGATAGAAACCACGTTCACTGAAGAGACTGAAACAGACCTATTCGGCGAACAAGTCGACTTATGCGGGGGCTGCACAGAACTCGTCAAAGCAAGCTTTGACACATTAGTGGATGCTGGGTACCAGCCTGAAATCGCATATTTTGAAGTGCTCCACGAGCTGAAACTGATAACTGACCTGATACAGAAGGGTGGTTTGGAGTATATGTGGACTAAGGTTTCAAACACAGCGGAATACGGCGGCAGAACACGAGGCAAAAAAATAATCACGCAAGAAACCAGAAAAACAATGAAGGAAATACTTCAGGACATAAAAGAGGACAAGTTCGCGCAGGAATGGATTAGCGAATGCGAAAACGGCTTACCAAACCTCAAGAAAATGAGGGAAGAAGACTCTAAACTCAAGATAGAACAAGTCGGAGCCCAACTTCGAAAAATGTTCAACTTCGGTTGAACAACCCCCTCTTTTTATTTTCTTATACTCAAATAAAGTATCATGGCTAAAGTAACGGCTGTATCTTGGATTCCCCGTTCCTACATCCACCTCTTCGAGACTTACCAGGGAATAGACAAGACTGGTTTGAAAATCAAAGAAAGGTCGTTTGATGACAACAAGATAACATTTGTCTTCGATGGATTTGAAACATATTCAGAAATAATATTCACTCAAGGGTGGAGTGGCCTACACTATTTCACAACTGATCTTCCAGACCAAGACATAGAAGGCGCATCATCAAAATACATGGCAGACATGCAAAAACTATTTGTCGAAGTAATACTCAAAAACTGCCATACTGTCACCTACAAACAGGTATTGGCAGACATAATGCCCATAGATTTCCACACAATAATCCTCGTAGACACTGACCCGGGACTGGAAGGCTACAAGATAGAAGATGCTATGGGACTTAAAATCGCATACAAACCCCAAGAATCCTATGGCAGCGGCGAAAAAACATATGTCATCGGCTCAGATGACCTAATACTTCTTGAGCCCCTAATGTTTTTTGCCTACACTGAAATAGTCTGTGACTTCCTGATGAACACAATGAAGTCTGTCATAAGGCTCTACCATGAGGCAGACAGTGCCGCAATGGAATTACAAGCCGCTGGAACAATAGAAAAAATGAGGGCTCCTCTAGAGTTGATGGACAAAATAGTGCAGGAGACAACGGAGAAAAGCGGTAAACTAAAACATGCAATGATGAACTTCAAACTCAAGGAACAGGAATACTATTCCACATCCTTTAACGAAACTCAGCAGGAAATAGCCAAGACACTAAAGATTGCCCAGGCATTCCGGCGCATAGAAACTGATGGCGGATACATGTCAATCCTTTGGGGTCAAGTACTTAGAAAAAGGCTTAAACAGATCGACAACAACATGCAGACAGTCGCTGAATTCATGCAAAAGACCAGGAAGAAAGGCTGGTTCTAAAGATGCTGACCAAACGCATAATACCCTGCTTAGACTGCGACCTCGCAGTTCCAGAAGGTCGTGTCGTCAAAGGAATACAGTTCAAGCAGATACGCTATGCTGGAGAGCCTGTGGAACTTGCTGCAAGATACTCATCTGATGGAGCTGATGAACTGGTGTTTCTTGACATAACCGCATCCCATGAACGCCGGGAGACAATGGCTGACGTGATAAGAAAAACAAGCAAGGAAGTATACATTCCCCTGACAGTTGGCGGAGGAATCAAGTCACTTAAGGACATACAACTGATGCTCAAAGCCGGGGCAGACAAAGTCAGCCTAAACACAGCAGCCATAAAGAATCCGGATTTCGTTGCAAAAGCATCCAAGAAATTCGGAAACCAATGCATAGTCGTCGCAATAGACAGCAAAAGAACAGGTAATACGCCCTCAGGTCATGAAGCAAGCATATATGGTGGCAGGACACTCACTGGAAAAGACACCCTCGAATGGGCAAAGAAGGTTGAGAGTTTGGGGGCGGGGGAGATACTTCTGACCTCAATGGACCAAGACGGTGTGAAGACAGGATTCGACCTGGAACTAACCCAACTCATATCAGAGAATATACATATACCTGTCATCGCGTCAGGGGGTGTTGGGGAGCCGAAACACATACTTGAAGCATTCACAAAAGGCAAAGCCGACGCGGCATTGGCTGCATCCATATTCCACTTCAACGAATACCCCATACAGGCTGTAAAAAAATACCTGAGAGAGAAAAAAATACCTGTCAGACTCTAATTTCCTATTCTATTACAGGTGGTATCTCAAAGGGAGTATTCTCATTGAACTTCTCCATTTTGCTTAAATCGTCAGCTATCTTTCTAAGGTGTCCTTGATGCTCCGCAATCTTCTGTCTTACCTGGTCCTCTGAATAACCCGGAGTTGGTTCTCCGGACTCCTGCCTAAATGGTGTTTTATCGATTAGTCGGTTTGGGTCAACTACCTCAGCATCTCCTATGCAAATCCTTTGAAGTCCCTTGCTTAAGCCCCTTAAAACAACCTGTTGTCCGGTTATGACTTTATCTGCAATCCCTTGCTCGACAAGTTCTTTGCTAACGCTCAGTAATTCCTCGGGCTTAAATGGCTTGTGTTGCTGCTCGGCTATCTCAACCCTTTTTGCCATCTCTTCAAGTCCAGCTACACCTAATTCGGCGAGATTTCTCTGCAGTTCAGGAGCTTGTTGCTCAGCTACTCTCCTAAGAAGTTCAGCTCATATAGTGTCTGGATCATTCTTCTTCACAGATGGCGGGGCGCTAGAATGTTCCCCTGGTGTAGGCTACGTAGCCATAATAACTATGGACCAACACTTCCTAAAAAAATACCAATCAGTCTTTTACCACACGATGTCTTTCAATCACGTTGGATTTTACATTCAAGGTTTGAAAGACCTATGGTGTTTGTTTCTGTTAGTCCTTTACTATATGGTGTCTCTCTATCATGTTGCATATTTGTCCTGTTGCCGGAACCATGGGTAGAATGTGTTCGTCTGGGTCGACTGGTATGTCTAAAACGTATGTTTCATCACCTGTCATCGCCTTTTTCAGGGCTTCCCTAATCTCTGAAGGCCTCTCAACCAAAATGCCTTTCACGCCGAATGCCTCTGCCAACTTCACGAAATCAGGCGACTCACCAAGATGAGTGTGGCTTCTTCTCTTGTCATAAAACAGGTCCTGCCACTGTTTCACCATCCCCAAGTACCAGTTTTTCATGAGCAACACCGCAACGTGTATGTCGTTTTCCTTGCATGTCGCAAGGTCCTGGCATGTCATCAAGAAACTGCCTTCACTACCAACGTCAATAACCTTATAATCTGGTTTCGCAACCTTGGCACCTATGGCAAATGGGAACCCAGCGCCCATAGTGCCTAATCCGCCGGATGAAACCCAGTTTCTCGGGTGCTTGATGTTTAAATAATGGGCTGCAAACATCTGGCATTGCCCGACTTCAGTCGTCACAATAGTCTTCTCATCTATAAGTGAATTCAATTCCTTCATAATCCTCTGCTGCTTAATCGGAGTACAATTATAATCCCAGCATGAACCGTATTCCTTCTTGTACTTTTCAAGTTTCTTATGCCATTCAGTCCCGCCCTTGCGTTTGACCTTGCCAATTACCTTGAGCATGTTCTTCAACACCAGCTTGGCATCCCCTACAATTGGCAAGTCAACATCGACGTTTTTACCAATTTCAGCAGAGTCAATGTCGATGTGTATCATTTTAGCGTCTGGGGCGAAATATTGGACATCACAGGTTATCCTATCACTGAATCTGCAACCAATAGCCAATATCAAATCGCTTTCTGTAATCATTAGATTAGCTGCCTTTCTCCCGTGCATTCCAAGCATTCCCAAAGCAAGGGGTGCATCCTCTGGATATGCTCCCTTACCCATCAAAGTATTTGCTACAGGAAGAACTAGTGTATCTGCAAGCTGTCTAAGCTCGGAAGATGCACCAGAGAGTATAACCCCCCCACCTGCTAAAATCACGGGACGTTCAGCATCCATAAGCATCTTAACAGCGTTTTTAATCTGTACAGGATGACCCCCACTAACTTTTGTAGTGTATCCCTTCAAACTATTGTCTTTGGGATATGAAAAACTTTTCAACTTACCCTGCTGAACATCCTTGGGGATGTCAATCAACACAGGACCATGCCTTCTGGTTTGCGCAATCATAAACGCCTGCTTGAAAACCGACGGTATCTCCTCAACACTGTCAATCTGAAAGTTATGCTTTGTTATCGGCATTGTAATGC
>JAHIYG010000121.1 GCA_018815265.1 Candidatus Altarchaeota archaeon
GCAACATGATTGGGGGTGTTGTTCATGCGGATGTATTTGAGCTTGTCATAATGGTCTTGGCCTGCATATTGAAAGGTTGATGACTGAAATATCGGGAGGGTAACCGCCCCTTCGATGCGGGGGTCCGGTTCACCGGCATGAATCAATTTGGTTTCGATGTGCATCGGCCGCTGAGTCATAATGAAAATCCTCCTCGGAATCTCCCTTTATGGCTTTTCGTGCAGAGTTATATGTACGGCCTGCATTATCATATGAACGACAATCATATGAATATCTTCAACTTTCTGCATGTCATCAATGGCCGCAACAAATGGAATGTCAACCATTTGTGATAGTTTTCCTCCTGAAAAGCCCGAAAGGCCCATGGTGATGCCTCCATTCTTTTTCGCATAATCGATCGCATTTAGGACATTTTGCGAGTTCCCGCTTCCTGAAATGCCTATGACGAGGTCACCTTTATTGAAGAAATTTTTCATCTGCTCGACAAAAACAAGATCAAAGGAAGCATCGTTAGATAGGGCTAAAAGCGTGGGGAGACTATCATTGAGACAAATCATCTTGAACTTTTTTTCTAAGTCAAAACAGCATCCTTTATTTATATCACATGCAAAATGCGAAGCTGTTGAACCGCTTCCGCCATTTCCCATAACAAAAATATTTTTTCGCTCGTCATAAGCCTTCAGAATCATCTTTACAATCTTTTCAAATGGATCAAGATCCAGGCGTTCAAAAAGTTCCTTTAACTCTTTTAAATATGTATTAGCAAAAAATTTAATATCCATTTTTATCTCTTTAATATTAAAGGCCATTCTTCTAATGCCTTATGATAAGATTTGCTTGTCCCGATATCCCTTAGATATCCTTTGATCTCATAGCCAAACATCTTTCCTGCAAGTTCGGATAAAACGTCAAATCCAAAATCTAATACGCCATTTTTCTTTTTTTCCATGCAAATGTCTAAATAATTAAATATCTCTTGGGTTGAAACATATATCCCGCAATTTGCCAGATTACTTTTAGGATGTATAGGTTTTTCGATAAAATCTAAAATCCTGTTTTCTTGGTCAAAGACAACTATACCGCAAGACGTTGGATCAGGGGCTCGGAAAAGCCCTATCGTAATTATTCCGCCTTTTGATCTGAAAAGCCGGTGAGAATTGATCATCTCGTCCAGATTAATGTCGGTTAGATTGTCAGCATAGGCAATAATAAAATCATCGGTATCGGCAACAAAATCCCTGTTGGCAAAAACAGTGCCTCCACTCCCCAAAAGTTCTTTTTCATAAAAGGTAACAATTTTTATTTTGCGATCTTTTTTTATATCTTCAATGAAACTCTCGACTTTAGCTGAATGATGATGAGTATTAATAAGTACATCACTTATTCCATATTTCTCGAACAGGTCTAACCATATTTCAAGCAAGGTTTTTCCATGGATGGGCATAAGGCATTTTGGTACCGTATCTGTAAATGGTTTAAGCCTTGTGCCTTTACCGGCTGCAAGCAGTATGGCTCTCACGGAATTATTTTAACCTTTCTTATTACATCAAGCTGTTTCATGTTATTTTCCGCATATTCAAGTATAGAATCCATCTCTTTCTGGCCATTAATATATTCCCAATAGTCTGCTATGCTTTCATTCACATCGTGAGTGGGTCTCCACCCAAGTGACTCCAGTTTAGACGTGTCAGAAAAAATGTGCCTTGTATCGCCATAGCGATAATAATTCGATATTATAGGGTCAATCTCCTTGTAGACTGTTTTTTGCATTGCATTATAAAAATCATTAACTGTCCAGGCGATGCCGCCGCCGACATTTAATACCTGATTATTCGCATCGTCGTTATCCAAGACCAAAAGGTTTGCTTGGACAACATCCCGGATGTTAATGAAATCCCTGATTTGGTTTCCATCCTCAAAGATAATCGGTTGCTTATTAAAAAAAAGTGAAAGAGCAAAAATTCGCATGGCGCCTGAATATGCATTATAAAATGATTGTCTAGGTCCCTGAACAATGGAGTATCTCAGTACAACCGAAGGGATACTAAACCGTTTCCCAAGTTGTATGGCTATGTTCTCTTGGGAATATTTTGATATGGCATATTGATTACAGGGATTTACTACGGATTCATCAGA
>JAHIYG010000122.1 GCA_018815265.1 Candidatus Altarchaeota archaeon
AGTTGATGGGACAATAATCCTCACACAATGTGGCGTATAAATTAGGATGTTGAACCCGTAGGGTATTGGGCCCTGGCTCCAAACCCTCCCAGTTGCGACTGCCTTGAAGGAGAGAAAATAAGGAAAACAAGAAAACACGAACGCAAATGGAGCAGGGGACTAAACCGTGGCTTCAGTGAAGAAGAACTGGAAACATTCTTTTCTGTAATAGAAAATCCAAAACACAAACTATGCTTTCAAATGCAAGCATTTTTGGGTTTGGGTATTTCGGGGGGCTGTAAATGTCAATTTATCTGGTATTGAGCGGATATTTATTTTATTGTTTCTCTGTTTCTAACATGTCTGTCGCGGTTAAGTCAGGGGTCAGAGCATCGAGGGATTGGGGGTCATCCCCTGAGTTGGGGACTCTGAAGGAGTTGGGCGATAGCGCCGCTAAAAAGGCTTTGTTGGCTTCCATATTTGGGAGATTACTCACTACTCCTGGTGGTGGAGTTATGAATTCCAGCGACGTTTTTATATCTCGTCTGGCGGTGTCTTTGGAAGGGTCTATAGGAAGAGATTCGACTTTGGCGTCTAACCAGCTTCTTAAACCTTCAGGCATTTTATGGGTTGATAAGCTGGCTGCCGTTGCGTTTCTAAACGATAAAAGCATCGAGAATAGGGGGCGGGCTTCCAAGATTGCGGAAGGCCTTGATGCGGGTTCATCGATTTTCAGTTCATTGTCTCGCAGGGATAAACTTGATGTTGCGGCTTTTCTTAACAGGTTGAGTCAGGAGCAGGTGGATAGGTTCGCTCGGTTGACGAAGGACGCGGAGAACCCTGACATCGTTCCTGCAAGATACATTGATCGTTACCTGAAGGGCAGGATATGATTGTGTATTAGCTTTCTATTCATTATATTTTATATCCTGGTGGAAATGTGAACCTGTATATGCTTGTTGATATTTAGTCTTTGGTTTGGTATATTTTATTTGTGGTGTCAGTTACTACATCTGATGTTGATTACGGTTACGTTGAGATGGCGTCGTATCTTCTTTCTTTTGTGAAACCGTATAAGTTTCGTTTGGTTGTTGCGGTGTTGTTTAGTTTGACTGGTGAGGCTGCGAGTCTTTTTCCAGCTTATGCTTTGGGGAAGATGACTGATTTTCTCACAACATATACGACTGGTCAGTCTATTGACTACATAATAATGCTTCTTGTCTTATGGCTTCTTTCAAGCCTTTATCGAGCGTTGATTAGCAGGGCTGGAACCCTATTTGGGTTTAGGGTTGCGGAATCCATGGGTTTGGATGCTAAGGTGGCTGCGATGAAGCATATCTTTTCACTGGATCTTAGCTGGCATGAAAGCGACTATGCAGGCAGCAAGATGCAGCGTGTGACAAATGGGACGCAGGGAATAACCAATCTGACAAAATTGTTTTTCACCGACTTATTAGGTGCGTTTGTTGCCATAGCAGGTGCTGCGGCAATCATGTTTTATTTAAAGATAGAATTGGCTGTTGGACTAGTCGCGTTTGCAGGTTCATACTACCTCCTATCCTTTCTGTTAAGAAGACGGCAGAGCAAACAGTTAAGGATAGTGCAGACTGCAAGGGAGTCAGCGGGCGGCGTCAACTTTGAGTCTATATCAAACATAAACCTGATAAAAATAATGGATTTAAAAAATCAGGTTCTTGAGCGAGTAATAAAAGTTAACACTTCATTGAGTGAAGAGGTTCTTAAGCTGCAGAAACAATTCAGGATGCGCGAGATGATAACTACCATCTATGCAGTCTCTCTGAAGTTCCTAATATTGATATATATCAGCTATGGAATATACTCTGGGTTGGTTGAAGTCGGGGTGTTTGTGATGTTTTACGTCTATTTCGACAGTGTCCTGAGGGCGACGGCGGGGATGTCGCGGGTTGCAGACCAGATGTTAGAGGAAAAAATAGCAGTTGGAAGGCTCTCAGAGATGATGCATGAGACGCCGACAGTTGAAGTGTCAGGCAGCATGCCTATGCCAGACGACTGGAAGCAGATAAATGTAACGGGCTTATCATTTTCATATCCTGAGAGGGCTGCAACTGTTAAAAACGTCAGCTTTACAATTTCTCGCAGAGAAAAAGTTGGGGTAGTGGGGCCAACAGGCGCCGGGAAGTCGACACTCTTTAAACTGATGCTTAAGCTCGACGAAAGATATTCCGGCGACATACTAGTTGATGACCTGCCTCTTAGGGGTATAGACCGGCGTTCATATATCGAAAAAATAGCGGTTGTACCCCAGGAAACGGAGGTATTCAATGCAACACTCAGGGAAAACATTGAAATCACAGGCGGTTGCGAACAAAATCTTGGGAAAGCACTTGATATGGCAAACCTCAAAGGCCTAACTGAAAGGCTGCCAGACGGTATTGAAACTGTAGTGGGTGAAAAAGGAGTCAAACTCTCAGGCGGGGAGAAACAAAGGCTTAGTATCGCCCGCGCATTCTACAAATGTCCCCAGATACTTTTTTTAGACGAACCCACCTCCCAGCTTGACTCAAACAGCGAACTAAAGATTCAGGACTCCCTTCGGAAAGTATTCAAGGACGTCACAGCCATAGTCATAGCTCACAGACTATCGACAATACAGGAGATGGACAAAATAATAGTCTTAAAAGACGGGGAAATAGTTGAACAG
>JAHIYG010000123.1 GCA_018815265.1 Candidatus Altarchaeota archaeon
AAGAAAGATTGTGACAAACACAATGAACAAGAAAAACAAAAACTCCCACAGATAAACACCCCCAACAAGCAATCGGTCCTCCGCCATAAATAATGAATAAACAAAGCCTCTTTAATAGCCTAGTTTTTACTTAGGGGATACGGATAGAAGTTTTAGTGAGGACATAGGTTAACCCAAATAGTCAGTCTTGAATGTTGCATGCTCTCCTTTTCTGATTGTTTTGAGGAGTAGGTTATATTCTTTGGCTTGGTCTCTCAGCCATTTTATTGGTGTTTCTCCGTTATGCAGTCTTTTTTCGCATTCGCTTATTATTTCTTCATATAGTTTTAGCACCTCTTCACCAGCTTTGATTGCGTTGTCTAAGGTATTGTGTTCCGGGGGTATTTCATCGATTTGAATTTCTTGAAATAGTTGTTCGACATCTATTGGTTTGGGTCCTTCATCGAAAAGGTATTGTAGCGACAGCCATTCGTTGTTTTGCGCCAGGTTATCGTATACTATCTCTATGAGCTCTGCCCTGTTTGTCTCGTATTCTGCGAGCCTGTTGAATACTTCCCTCCAGTGGGGGTATTTGGTGTTTTTGGATGCTTTTTTGAAACTGTGGATGCTTTTTCTTTTGACCTCCATTATGTTCATCAGCTCCCTTAGGATGCTTTTGCGCCACATTATATAAAGTATGAACGGTAATCATATAAATCAGGCGTTGTAGCCTGTTTGAAAGGGAAATATCAAATGGTGACTGGGGTCTTTTATGAGTTGAGCGGGATAATAATTGTTGCCGTAGTCGTTTCTGGCCTTATGACTCTTTTGAGGCAGCCATTGATAATCAGCTACATCCTCACAGGAATTATTGTTAGCCCATATGTTTTTGGTTTGATAACAAGCAGCGACTCACTTGCAATATTCGCACATTTAGGCAGTGCACTGCTGCTTTTTATGGTCGGTTTGAACCTTAACCCCAAAATCGTCAGGGAAGTGGGCAAAGTTTCAGTGATAACTGGTATGGGCCAGTTCCTCTTCACCGCTGTAATCGGTATTTCAGCAAGCCTGATATTGGGCTTCGACTTAACAACTTCATTGTATATTGCAGTAGGCTTGACATTCAGCAGCACAATCATAATAATGAAGCTCCTATCAGACAAGGGCGACATAGAAACAGTATATGGTCGGATTTCCATTGGTTTTCTTGTTGTTCAGGATTTGATAGCAGTCTTCATACTCATGATACTATCCTCAACTTCAAGCGGGGGCAACCTCGCCATTATGGCGTTGGAGACTGGTTTGATGGGTTTGGGACTTCTTCTGAGCCTTCTGCTAGTAAGCGTATATGTCATTCCAAAAATTATGCAATTAGTTGGAAGGAATCAGGAGTACCTTCTTTTATTCTCTATAGGGTGGTGCCTTGGTTTGGCTACATTGTTCGACATGTTAAACTTCTCGATAGAGATAGGGGCATTACTTGCCGGCGTCACACTCTCAATGTCCCCCTACCACTTCGAGATAAGCTCCAAAATGAGGATATTAAGAGATTTCTTCCTCATCATGTTCTTCATAGCCTTGGGTTCAGAGCTTGTAGTAACCCACATCCACAACTACATAATACCCATTTTAGTGTTCTCTGCCATCATACTCATCGGAAACCCTATAATCGTGATGTTTCTCATGGGCAGGTTGGGATACACGAAAAAGAACAGCTTCTTCGCAGGATTGACTGTCGCCCAAATAAGCGAATTCTCCCTGATACTCATAGCCCTTGGAATCAAAGTGGGCCACATCACAAACGAAGTCCTCTCAATCATGACAATGGTCGGATTGATAACGATATTCGGCTGCTCATACCTCATACTCTACGCAAACAAAGTATACCTGTTTCTATCACCTTACCTCACCATCTTTGAGAGAATAGGCACCAAAGTTGACGAACACAAGCACCACAAACACGAGGAATACGACATAGTCGTATTCGGCTGCAACAGAATAGCATATGACCTAATAGAATCCCTAAAAAAACTAAAGAAAAAATTCCTGATAGTAGACTACAACCCCGACACAATCACATGCATCGCCAAGGAAGGATTCGCCTGTATATACGGCGACATAAGCGACCCAGAAACCCTAAAGGAAATAGACCTCACAAAGACAAAAATGATAATATCCACCATACACGACCTCGACACCAACCTACTTCTAATAGACCAAGTTAAGCGGGCAAACGAAAACATAATCATAATCACAACATCCTACAACGTGGAAGACTCCATAAAACTATATGAGGAAGGAGCAAACTACGTAATAATACCCCACTTCCTCGGCGGCCACAAAACAGCCACAATGGTCGAAGACTACGGATTCGACATAGAAAAATTCCTCAAATACAAAATCGAACACCTAGAATACCTCAAAAAAAGAGGCAAAGGATACAGCAAACACTTCAAAGACAACCTAAACCACACATAATACCCCAACAAACTAAACTATTACCTATTTACTATTTGGTGGTCATATATATTATATTTTCTGGTTCGTATAGTTTTTTGATGGTTAGGGGTAGGCGTAGGTGTTTGAGGGTTGTGAAGGGTGTTCCTGAGGTGGATTATTTCAAGCCTAGGGGTATTCCGTTGGTTGAGCTTC
>JAHIYG010000124.1 GCA_018815265.1 Candidatus Altarchaeota archaeon
CGTAATCCCATTGTAAGATCAATCAGTTTAAAAACAAGGCCCATTGCAATAACAACAAAAGCAACTACAGACATTACACCCAACAACTGAATCCCGAGCTGTGTCAACCCGCCGCCATATAATAAACCTTCATTAGCAAGGCCTAAAGCCTTTTTTCCAAAAATTCCAACAGCTAATGTACCCCATGCACCGCAGATTCCGTGCACCGATATCGCACCGACTGGATCGTCTAGTCTTGCAATCCTATCAAAGAACTCCACCGCATAAACAACCAAAACACCTGCTACCGCACCGATTAATGCTGCTGATGCAGGACTTACTGCTGCTGTTCCTGCGGTAATCCCAACCAACCCTGCCAGGAATCCGTTTATTGTCATTGCAACATCGGGTTTTCCGTTTCGAAGCCATGTCATTATCATTGTCGAAATCGCACCTGCAGCAGCTGCAGTGTTTGTTGTCACTGCAATCAATGCTATTTCAGGTCCGGCAGAGAGGTTGCTTCCAGGGTTGAATCCAAACCACCCAAACCAAAGAATCAAACCACCCAACGCACCCAATGGAATGCTGTGTCCCGGAATCACGTTAACGTGTCCGTTGACGTATTTGCCGATTCTCGGACCCAATACTATGACTCCAGCCAATGCTGCTGAGCCTCCGACAAGGTGCACTACAGTCGAGCCTGCAAAATCTATCATGCCTATGCCAGCAAGCCATCCGCCACCCCACACCCAGTGGGCTACAATGGGGTATATAAATGCAACAATCACTACTGCAAAGATTACGTAGCCTATGAACTTTATCCTCTCAGCAACAGCACCAGAAACAATTGTTGCTGCTGTTCCTGCGAACATCATCTGAAATATGAAAAATGCAAGAGCTGCGACGGTCGTACCAGGCCATGCAGCGTCGTAGGATATCCCTTTAATCAGCAGGAATTCCCCTGGATTTCCGAAAACCCCGCCTTCAGAAGCTCCAAATGACAGGCTAAACCCTACTATCATGAAAACAATTGCTGCCAGGGATATTGTCATGATGTTTTTCATGATAATGTTTACAGAGTTTTTAGACCTTGTAAACCCTGTCTCCACCATCGAAAACCCAAGGTGCATGATAAACACCAGAAAAGCCGCAATCAACACCCACATAGTATCCAGCTTATCTATTCCAAACCCATCTTCACCACAAACAAAAGGCAATATTATTGAATAAATCAATAATATTACCCCAATTTTTTCATATTTTATCAAATTTTTCACCTCAAAATTATTGAAATTTTTAAAATAGATATAGATAGGGATGAAGTCATATAAAAACTTATCGTTTTTTTAGATGTATTTACAATATAGAAATGTTTTTATACTAATTTGTTCAATATAATTATGTGAAATTGAGTAAACCATTGGATAAGGTGGTTGATGTGACTGAGAGGGAGTTTATTTCACATCTGCAGAATGAATGGGTGATGCAGGCCATATATTTCCAGTAAATTAGAGTCTGCCGTCCTTTTTCAGGGCATCCAATAAAGAGATTATCGAAAACGACGCCCGCGTCACACCCATTGACCGAACATCAGTATCTGTTCCGACTAGATATAAGCCATCTATCGGCGACTTAGAACCTGGGAACTGTGAACCAACAGTTATAGCTGCCTTTTCAGGAACTGTTGTTTGAACATGCTTGAACCCTACACGGCCTTCGACTGAAGGGATAATCCCATAAAGGGTTTCTAAGACGCGTTTTTCCTCCTTTTTTGGATCACCTTCGAGAATGGAAGTCAAGCCTATGAGCTGCTTGCCCTTTGGCGCGAAACTAGAGTTATAATTGGAGGTAGGCATAGCCCAATAGTGTTTTCCCTCATCAAAGCCGAAACAAATCTCAGAACCTAAGTAGTCGAATTCCTTGAGTTTAGCCTCCAAACCCAGCCATAAGGTTAAAGATGTCGTCTGCTCCAAAGTAGACAACTGATGAGTGAAATCCTTGGGTAAATTCTTGCTCAATGAAGGGAGGGAACTCATAAAACCAGAATAAACAACCAGCTCAGTGTCGTAGGAGTCCTTCTTTGTAGAAACTGAATCGACCTTGTCTACACCCCCTATTTCAGTCACTGTCTCGCCTGTTCTTATCTCGACCTTGTTTTTTGGCATAGACAGGAGAATCGAATCAGTTATTGCCCCCGCACCAGCCCGTGGATAAGCCTGGTGATAGCTTCCATCATATGCTATGAGTTTGCCGAAGCTTGCAATCTGACCCATAATTTTATCTCCTATGAAATCGCTTTCAACTTCCTCCCTATATCTTGCACCCTTCAAAAGCCTCCACATAGGTGTTTCCCTCATGCTCTTGCCACTCATGAAATAACTTAGTGTGTCTATGAACTTCCAAGTCCTGTCTGAGAAATCCTGGTTCTTCAAGAAATCATATATACTCTGGTTAGTGTCCACATTGTTGAATATACTGAAGGCTACTGATGAACCAAGCAGGCTGGTTATTGCAATCCGGTCCTTCTGAGGCAGGATGTCAAAATTCACCCAGTCTAGTGCAGTCCATGGGAACGGCACCATCTTCTCCTTGGTCCTCACGAAATAATTACCATATGGTGTGAACTTCGGTATGACGTCGAAATACTCAGCCATCAATTTTGTGAGTGGGCCATTGTCTACATGGGTTATTGCGTGTACCCCAGTATCCACAGTGTATCCATCGACAGTGTAGGTTCTCAGGTTTCCACCGACATAATCTTCCTTCTCCAAAACCAATACGTTCTTCCCCTCCTTGGATAACACAAGCGCAGACAGCAGGCCGCTCACGCCAGCACCCACAACAACAGCGTCGTATTTCATCTTACCACGGTTTCTTTTTGAGTTTCACAATCCATGCAACAATATTTGCGATAAAATGCACAGGCAAGGTTATGAAACAAGACATAATGAGATATTCGAAACTTACAGGAACCATAGTCCATGCAAAAAACATGGCTCCGAAGATGTAGTCCAGGTGATCCATCAAAAAGAGCGGGTGACCCCGCGCCAGACCACTCTGTCTTTTTATGAAGCTCTCCACCATATCACCGACTAAAGCCCCCAACCCCATCATGGATGCAAGGGCAGGAGTCATAAGGTGATATCCGTGGATAGGATATTGTTGCTGAACCATCCCGCAAGCTGTTGCAGCCAATACGCCAGCTATCAAGCCACGCCAGGTTTTGCCGTCTCCGAATATCCTTTTGCCCCTCCACTTCAGTCCAAAATCAACTGGGGCAGAGTAGTTCTTAAGCACTGGCAGTCCAGACACGTCGATTGCTGCAGAGTTGGCAACCCACGCAGGCATTATAAACCAAACAACCGCCAATACCGATGGAAACATGCTAACTATATTGTTTGATAATATTTATAGCTGACTGCAGATTCTTTCGTGCACTTTATCACACATGCAGTCAGATATATCAAATTGTAAGTGGGGCGATTTTGTTATAACACGCCATTAAGACTTTTGCAATTCGCTTTAAGGCAGTTTTATTTTTTCACTGAAACCCGTGAACAAAGCCATGGATTCGAACAAATCCCCTTCCCCCCTGTTCTTCAAACCCCAAAGCAATGGAGTCCCCTCAGGCAATTGGGAGAATACATAATCTAAAGCTTCTTTGACATCCCCATCATCCTTAGGCCCCCTAAAATCCAATAGGACGCCTTTGGCCCGTATTATATCATAGATGAGAAGAGGAGATGACATTGCAGACTTGACTGCAGACAGATAGTCCGTACCCAAACCGTGACCCAAGGTGCCGAATCCTACAAGCAATGGCCTGATTGATTCAGGGCCCGCATCCAGGCTTGTAGACAGCACAGATGATACGGCCTCGAAAAGTATGTCGTTGACTTTTGTAAAGGCGTCACCTATCGCAACATCCGAGACTATCTGGAGGAATCTGTCGTTTTCCAATAGCACAATCAAATCGCAGTAAGGCCGCAGATTGTCTAATCCCGTCTTGGCATTTGACAAACACACCTTACCCTCTGCCGTAAATGGGATGTTGACGAATGCAATGACTGTTGAACCTAATGACTTGGCTGCTTCAGCGACTACTGGAGAGGCGCCAGCCCCTGTGCCCCCACCCAATCCTGCGATGAGGAATGTAATCTTCGCACCAGTTAAGACAGAAGATATCTTTTCCCTGTCAGATATCGCCGCCTCCTCACCTAAGCGGATATTGTTTCCTGTGCTTCTGCCACGGGTCAAATCCAAACCGATAAGCACCTTAAGAGGTATTCTCGTCTTAAGAAGGGATGCTGCGTCAGTGTGTACTCCGATGAAGTCGCATCCTTTAAGAGAACTCATCCTCTCACATGCAGCACAGCCTGAACCCCCAACTCCAACAACCTTTACTTCTTCCCCAACCATTTACCACCAAATCAAGCAGCAGCCCGTTTATCGTCTTCGAAAAAGAATGACTCTATCCACTGTGCCAAATCGGTTCTGCCGCGGGCTTTTTGGCTGACCATAATCTGCTTCAGAGTGAAATATTCCGGGTCTTCAGAATTTATTTTAGAGACTACACCCAACTCCATCTTCTTGGCTGCCTCCTTGGTCTTCTCCACCATCTGATCCAATGAGATATCCTCACCAGTCGCAGACATCATATCCTGCCTACCCAATACAACAGCCTGCAGTATGTCAGATGGCGTCATATTTCCCATAGCCCGGGATTTGCCCATGTCAACAAGAGCATCCATCGTAGAGGATATCTTCGAGTCTGAAATCCCAAGTTGCACAAGATTGTCTTTGACCCTATGGTATTTTTCCTCCATCTCCGTTTTCTCAGCCTCCATACCCTCCATCGCAGCCAATGCATTGTCTAGGTCGCGATGGTAAAAGAAGTTTGCAACATCACTCAATTCCTTATTAACCCTATACCTTGAGTCCACACCAACCTTCGGAATGGACTGCAACACATTATCTGCTGTTTCAGATGTGAATGTGGTAAACCCATCTTGCGAGCGTTGGCTGTCTATTGAACCCAAACCTGCACTGCCATCTTCCCGAACCATGTCGGTAAGAGTCTTTGTGGCAAGGCCTACATCACCTGATTGTTTTTCATCTCCAGCCTTCAAGAAATCAGTGACTGTCTGCTCACCCTCAGTTGATCTGCCCTCAAATGACAGCACCGACTTGTTCCTGTCAAAAGGTGTTTTGACAGTATCTGTCTTTCCGTCAGCCAATGTGGCAGTCTCCTCTGGAGTCGCATATTTTCCACCTGGAGAGTTAGGATTCTTTATTTTGTTCATGATTTTCTCACCATCACTCAAACTCCCGTCTTTCTTCTTGGACCCCATCAAATCAAGTTCTCCTAACTTTGCTCTTATCACGGCCCTGGCCTGCTCTATCTCACCAGGATCCAAAATAATTGCCTTTTTTTCAACAGGTGCAGCTAAGTCACTCATACCATGAAAATATGAGCAGTATTAACTTAAAACTTTGAGTATAGTA
>JAHIYG010000125.1 GCA_018815265.1 Candidatus Altarchaeota archaeon
GCCTAGTTTATTTTCTGATAATTCCGTGATTAATACCATGGGAGACGCCATAAAAAGCAAGCAAACTCCACACCCTAAGATCGACTTACCAGACGCCTTGCCTGCCAACACGAATGCAATAGACCTCAGAAGGATTCGTCAAAATATCCTGGATGGAAAGACCGAGTTCGGAGCATACATCGGAGGGCTTGTAAAAAGGCTCTTAGAAATACCTGGACTAAATGAAACCCCACGCAGCAAGAGATTGGAAAGCATGAGAAGCTTCCATGAGATATACGGTTTCCTAAACGAGGGCGGCAGTACAAAGAAACTGGCTGACATCAGGCTAACGAGGGAGGACATATTATTTCTGCTTTGCGACCAAGTTGGTACACTAGTGAGACGGCCGTTTCTGAATCTCCAATTCACTGAATTAGTGGACAGGGAAATAGGCGAGAAGACAGGTGACGCAGCTAATGTAAAAGATGCCCTGCTAAAGCCTCTTAGGGCTTCGGCGTGGTCTGGATTCATACATTTGGATGGATTCAAGGAGGACGCTGAAAAAACATATCCTGGACAGACCATATGGATTGACACAATCAAAGAGAGCGAGCGATTTAAGGAAGCTGTAAAACTTGCGCCTGAAGAAGCTAAAGCTATGGTGGAAAAGGCGGCGGCTGTGACTGAAAGTTTCAGGGAGCCAAACATAAAGCTGGTAGGGGACGACTACATGAGGGCATGCAGTTTAAACACGGGCGGATGGAGTGGGGGCGTTTTCCTCACAGACCCAGGACACGCCTTCGATCAGGGGCACACAGTATCATTTAGGATGAGCGATGTCGATGCCGTATTGAACCCTAAACCTGAAGCACCAATCCATAAAACAGGACTATTAATGGAGAAGACATTAATGGTCGTCGACGACAACCCATTCCACCTGTCATGGGTGCAAGACCTCAAGGGAAGGTCTAATATTTCATTCTACACGCCACTGGAAGGCGACACTGCAGCTGACCCAGACGTAGCAGGGCTTGAAGAGGTTGGATGCTACCTGTCTGCAGCACGCGCTGAAGACGTCATAAGCAAAAGGATTGCAGCAGGTGGTATGCCTCCGGGGGTCATAATAGCATACATTGAGATGCCTGGAAAAGACGGGATACATTTCGTCAGAGAACTCCATAAAGCCGAGAGAAAAGCAGGCAGAAACACGATGATTGCTATGCTTTACTCGAGCAACCCTGAACCATTCAGAAAAGACGTAAAGGAATTGATGGATGAAGGCATAATAATTGGGGAGTGGAACAAACGAGAGTTCAAGCCAGATGAATTAATCGAAGCCATAAATGTTGAGATACTTGAGAGGACAGTACAGCATATGGTTAGGAGAGTTGTTCCGGAAAAGGACATATATGCTATGCCTGATGAAGTATTTGATGCAGTGCATGAAAAGGGGGCGGTAGCATACTTTGTCCCATACGACGATGTGGAAAGACGCTGGGAACACAGCATGGAAAAGATGAGACAACTGAGGGAATGCGACCCGGCCTTTAAGGCATTAAACCCCATTCAAGCAAGGCTGTTCATAGACAAGGCATTCACGCCTGGAAACATCATAATAAGGCAGTCAAGATTCAAGGACATTAACATAATGCTTACATTCGAGCATGAACTCTTGCATAGGCAGCTTGAGTCAGACGAAAACAGGGAAATATTCAGGGGGGCATTTGATGAGATTGTAAAAGACCAGGGATTGAGCGGACTATACAGGGAAAAATTTCTGACTCCAATATCCAGGTGGAAACAACATGAGTTCTGGGTAAGATGGGCGCTGCCAGAAAATGTGGATATGGACTGGTACTATTTTCAGGCCGTAGTAGAAGACACAGCCAGGAAAGACAGCAAAAAATACCCGAACCTCAGCGAAGCAGTAAAGAGGCTGCCAAAGATAAAGTCCACAGCAGAAACAGAAGTCGAAGAGGCAAAAGGCAAAATCATAGGCTACGTCGTCCAGACATTAGAGTAGGTTTAGCCAAGCCTGGACTTCCCAGGGTCGAATAAGCCCTCCTGTTTTTCTACATTCTTTTTTTCTTTTTTGTTCCCTTTCAGAAGGACAATGGATGCCAGAAACGCGATGGCGCCGACTACAATGCCTGCCTTCAACCCGTAGGATTGAGAAAGCATGTGAAAGATTATGAAGCCGCACGATAGTGGAATTGTCTTCGAAATTCCAGAGATTGATTTAAGCTCAATCGCTGAGTACACCAAGGGTATTGAAAAAAGTAGTAGAGATATAGATGAGAAGAGAACAACCAATATGAACTTCAATAAAATCCCAACTACATTTGATGCCTGCAAGGTATACGCACCCAAATCGAAGAAATTCTGAGAGATGAGAAACAATATGGACAACAGAAAGACAAAAAGTGTTGTGCTGAAGAGGTTCTTGTAAAAGGACGTGAACGACCCTTTGAAGTCGACTGAACTAGGTGATGAGCCTATGAGAAAGCAAAACTGAAGATAAAAGACTAC
>JAHIYG010000126.1 GCA_018815265.1 Candidatus Altarchaeota archaeon
ACTGCAAAGAGGGCTTGATTGATACTATAAACTCGCTAAAAAGATGAAAGAAAAGATTTGTATAGTGGGGTTGGGATATGTCGGACTGCCACTAGCAATCAAACTCTCCAATACAGGCTTAGACGTCATAGGCTACGACCTAAGCGAAAAAAGAGTCACGGAACTGATGAAGGGCACGGATTCAACAGGAGAAATTGAAGACACTATATTATCTGCCGCACTCAAAAAAGGACTAAAAATAACATCATCCGAAAAAGACATAGTCAAAGCAGACTACGTCATAATCACAGTACCCACGCCAATAACCTCATCAAAGCACCCCGACCTAACCCACATAAAATCAGCATCTGCGACGGTTGGCAAAAACCTGAAAAAAGGTGCAGTAGTAGTTTATGAAAGCACAGTGTATCCTGGACTGACAGAGGACATATGTGTGCCGATACTTTCGAAGAACTCTAAGAAAAAATACCTGGTGGATTTTTTTGTCGGATACTCACCTGAAAGAATAAACCCCGGAGACAAAATCCACACAATAAATAAGGTCGTGAAGATAGTTGCTGGATGCGACAAAAAAACAACAAAAAAACTGATTAAACTATACTCCCGCATAACTGAGGTGTATGAGGCAAAAGACATAAAGACAGCCGAAGCAGCTAAAGTAATAGAAAACATCCAAAGAGACCTAAACATCGCATTGATGAATGAACTATCAGAAATATTTGAAAGAATAGGTTTAGACACCCACGAGGTCTTAGAGGCGGCATCGACTAAATGGAACTTCCACAAATACAGCCCAGGCCTCGTTGGAGGGCACTGCATACCAATTGACCCATACTACCTCGTCCATAAAGCCAGGAAAATAGGCTACAAACCCCAGGTAATTCTTGCAGGCAGGTCAATAAACGACTACATGCCCTATAGAATAGCTAAACAGGTTCTCAAATCACTGAAGACAGCCAAAAAACCAAAGATATTGGTTATTGGATTAACCTACAAGGAAAACGTAAAAGACCTGCGAACCACAAAAACCAAAGACCTAATCAAATACCTGAAAAAACAAGGAACCGACGTCATAGGCTACGACCCACTAATAGAGCGGGAAACAGCGGAAAAATACTTTAAAATAAGATGCATTCAAAAGTTAAGCGTTGAAAAAGGATTTGATGCAGTAATCTTGGCGGTACCCCACACCAAAGTCATGGCTGAAATCACCATTAAATCACTTACTCAGTTACTGAAGCAAGACGCTGTCGTATACGACGTCAAAGGCATACTAGATCGGGAAAAAATACTAACGAAAGGAATACGCTACTTCAGGCTTTAGGTTCAGCCCTGTTCCGATATGACCTCTTATCTATCGCAGAAACCATATCGCCCAACCTTAAGTTGTCAATACCTAAAAAATCAATTATGCGCTCAACCTCTGGGTTCGGCTCAGTTAATAGTTTTCTGTGGCTTATGTAAAGTACATCCATGTCTTCGCGCTCACCCATCTCCTTCTTTATCTTCTCACCTAATTTCCTGAATGCCTGCTTCGTCTCCTCGCGATTTGGGTCAGGTTTGCCAGTCATCTTCTCCATAGAAGACATAACCTCATCCAAGTCACGCTCGATATAAACCACCTTATAGTCTCCCTTAGGCAGATATTGTAAGCCGTAGTGGATGACCTTCAATACCTTGCCGTCGAACCCCCTCACATAGTCTGGGTTCTCCTTTATCCTGTCTACGATAGCATCCACTTCAAAGTATCCGTGTAGATTGTCCTTGTCAGCCTCCCTCACCTCGTCTGTTGCAATGGGAAGCCCCGCAGCAGCAAGAATCCTCATAGTCATTGACGTCCCAGACCTCGGGCACCCGGAGACAATAATGTTTGCCATCTTATATTTACCCAGACAATATGTCTTCTAATGAATAAGAATCAGGAAATAAAATTAGAAGACATAGTTGAAATCGCACTGTCTGCAGGGGAAAAGATAATGTCAGTCTACGCTGGCGACCACAAGATAGAATACAAAGGCGACAAATCCCCGCTGACTGAGGCAGACCGGCTGTCAAATGAAACCATCAACTCAGAACTAAACAGACTCTACCCAGACATACCAGTGCTCTCAGAGGAAAACAAAAATGCAGAATACGAAACCAGAAAAAAATGGAATACACTCTGGATAGTAGACCCCCTCGATGGGACAAAGGAATACATCAAAAAAAACGGTGAATTCACAGTCAACATAGCATTGGTGAAAGCAGGAAACCCAGTCTTGGGAGTAGTATACGCCCCCGCAAAAAAGCTCCTCTACTACGCAGACAAAAAAGGAGCATACAAGATATCAGACGCCAGCAAGCCAGAGAAGCTTCCGACAGGAAAGAAAGAAGGCAACTATGTAGTCGTTGCAAGCAGAAGCCACATGAACGACGAAACAAAAAAGATAATAAATAATCTAGAGAGAATACACGGGAAAATAGATTTGATATCCACCGGTAGTTCGCTGAAGATTTGTCTAGTCGCAGAAGGGCTAGCAGACATATACCCCCGCATAGCACCCACGATGGAATGGGATACAGCCGCAGCGCATGCAATAGCCAACGCAGCAGGTAAAAAGGTTCTCATCTACTCCACAGAAAAGGAGCTAAGCTACAACAAACAAGACCTACTTAATCCAAGCTTCACAGTACAATAAAACAGCTTATATATACATAATACTATGTATATACATAATATTATGGTGTGATTATGTTTGTTTTTGGTGTGGATATATCCGACGTCTCCTGGCTTTTACTGCCTATTCTCGCACTATTTTGCGAATTCATAGACTCAAGCTTGGGCATGGGCTACGGAACAATACTTACACCCGTCCTTCTGACTCTGGGATATGAACCGCTGCAGATTGTCCCAGCAGTCCTATTCTCCGAATTCCTGACTGGAATAACATCCGGTCTACTGCATAACAGGGAAAAAAACGTCAACATGGACTTCACAAACGACAAAACACACAAATACTACAAATACTACAAATTCCCATACATCCCCAAAAGCAAGGACGCAAAAGTATTCCTAATACTTGCATCATGCAGCGTCGCAGGCACAATAGCTGCAGTAGCCATAGCATTGAACATACAAAAAGCCACCCTAAAAACATTCATTGGAGTGATCGTCTTTGCAATGGGAGCCATCACACTCATCGGCGCAAGACGCAACCACCGATTCAGCTGGAAAAAAATAATCGGCCTCGGAACCATCGCATCCTTCAACAAGGGACTCTCAGGCGGAGGCTACGGACCGCTCGTCACATCAGGACAGATTCTCTCAGGACTAAACACGAAATCAGCAGTCGCCATAACATCATTTGCGGAAGGATTCACATGCCTTGTCGGAATCACAGCATACTTCATCGCAGGCAAGACAGTGGACTGGAACTTCGCAATACCTCTTGCAGTGGGGGCAATGCTCTCAGTACCCCTCGCAGTCCAAACAGTCAAAAAAATACCCGAGGAAAAACTCACACTCATAGTCGGATTAGTCACAACAACACTGGGACTAATAGTCCTTTTAAGCCTTGGCAGCGCCTAAAAAAGAAAAACACCAACACCCAACACTATGAAGACAGCACCAGATATGTAACCTATTTTTTCCCTGTTCACTCTATCACCTAATTTTTTACCGAACCATACTGCCGCAGCAGAAAGCAAGGCAAGAGAAGATATCGAACCAGCAAAGACCAAATATGGATTATTGTTTGCCGCAAAAACCCCTGCCGCAACCTGGGTCTTGTCACCGAACTCACTTGCCGCAATCAAAAGAAATGATGCAACCAACGGACTACCCTGCACAATCTTCTTCTCCACAACTCCGCTTCCTCCCCTAAGCATCACTACCCCAAAAAATAAGAAAGCCAATGCAGACACAAACTTCACAGCCTTTAAGGGAAGAAACTCCCCAGCAAAAGACCCGAAAACAACAGATAGCCCATCAACTAATGTAAACCCCAAAATTGCACCCAACCAGAGCAAAAACCGGTTTTTAGACTTTGTAGACAGGAATACTAGCGCC
>JAHIYG010000002.1 GCA_018815265.1 Candidatus Altarchaeota archaeon
AGGAACATCTACTCTCGCCCGCATGGGGTAGCCTGGATATCCTACAAGGTTGCGGAGGACGGCTCGCTCCGTCCACACGCGGAGCGGATGTAGGGACCTTACAGTCCCTAATGCACGTTCGTGCATACCGCAAACACCTTGGGACTCGCGTTCGAATCGCGGTGCGGGCAATCATTACCCTCTGGTAACAGTTTCGAATGAATTGCGCAACGCGATAAGCAAGCTTTTGCTTGCGCTAATCGCGGTGCGGGCATCCAACCAGTTTTCTAATTCTTATTATGTATTGGGTTTGGTGGATAGTTTTTTTCCTGATTTGATGTCTAAAAATCTCCCGTCTGGAAGCTTGATATATCCACTGGATTTACTTTCGCCTCCTTTCTCATCTGCGTTTACATCATCTGATTGAGTTGTCCTTCCCTCAAAAGATTTTCGATAATCTCTGAACCAACCTTCTCTTTCGGTAGCTTGTTCGGCTCTTGATTTGTGATGTTGATTTCTGAACCAACCTTCTCTTTCGGCAGTTTGTTCATCTCTTCCCATTCTTCCATTATTTATCCTCTCTAATCTAGCAGCCTTTCTTCTATCCAGTTCCTTCCTCCTCATCTCAAGATGCCTCTGTATCTCATCTACTTTGGTTACCTTCTCTGTAGGCAGTCCATACTGGCTACCACCCATGTGTCCTTCAGCAGCTCTGGCCTCTGACATCATCATAGGCTGAAGTGCAATCCCAATTGAAATTGATGTGAGTATTTTAGCCCCCATTCCAAGACCAAGGAACCGCCTGCCAAAATTCCTAAGACGCCCCCCCTCAACCCCAGCAAGCTCCTTATCTGGTTCCTGAACCTCTGCAAGCTCCTTTTTTGCCTTAAACAATTGCATTTTAAGTCATAACTATCTGGGAAGAATATACTAAAAAACACCGATTTCATAGGTTGCATGTTGAACACTGAACTACGTATCCGTCCCTAGGGCGTTTGTCATAGGATAATATGGATGATTATTTCTTTAATGTCGTCCATTGTTTTTTTTTTCTTTTTCATTTTTTTTATATTATCTGTGTGGGTTTAATATTAAATGTGGTTTCAAAGGGTGAGAATAGTTTTTTTCGCGAATATTTGGTTTTGGCTTTGATTTTCACAGTTGCTTTTTACATTCGGGTTTCGGCTTTTTTAGAGGATACTAACTCTGTTTTCGGGCAGCGGGATGCGGCATACCATTATCAAATGGGGAAATTGGTGTATGACGGCGAAATATACGGGTACGTAAGAAATCAAATCATATATGGTTTGTTCCAGGGAGTAAGCCATGTCTTCTTCCTAAACCACTATCTGAGCGGGTTTCTATCCTGGTTCACAGGCGACTTCCAACACACTGTATTCATAACCAATGCATTCTTCAGCAGCCTCTCAGTCTTAACAGTCTACATCCTAACTACTCATTTACTGGGTAGAAACTCAGGCTTTGCGGCGGCATCCATAACCGCCGTAAGTCTGCGGGATGTGATGTCCCTGAATTGGGGTCAATGGCCTGCAGCATATGTACTTCCAATAATTCCACTCACCCTATACCTCTTCATTAAATCAATTGCAGACAAAAAATACCTGCCCCACTACTTCCTAACCCAAGGACTGTGTTTTCTGGCGCATCCGCAGATGGCTTTCATACCCCTTTCGATCTGTACCACCTACTATCTCCTGTGGGAGCGGAAAAAAATCAGATTACACGACATCCAACTCCCAATTCTGGTTTTCATCATAATAACCCTCCCCATAGCATTCAAAATTCCGCAACTCATCAATATCGTTGACAGCGAGGAAAAGGCACATTCCATATCAGAGACGCTGTCTTGGTATCCGCTTGACAAAAACAACCTAAACTACCCCCCTAGCTGGTATGACCCTATAATGAACTATGGCGAAATACCTGTTGTAGCCTCCCTGATGGGGGCTTATCTCCTGTTAAAAAACCGGAAAAACAAGCAGTATAAAACTTCTGCTAGATTGTTTTTCCTATCACTCATACTCTATTTCCTGCTACTCCATGCAACTCCTTTTATCGCATCTGTTACAAAGGCTTTGAGATTCATTTTATTCGAAACATATCTGGTGGCTTTCTTTGCATCAGTTATCTTTTCAGGGCATCTACTGAAAGATAAACGGATAAAGGCAACCGCAACTATTGTATTATACGGGTTTCTTCTGTTTAGGCTAGTCCCCATATCATCTTTAGGAGCCAACATATACCCTCCA
>JAHIYG010000127.1 GCA_018815265.1 Candidatus Altarchaeota archaeon
AATGGCTTTACTGTCCTCTGGGAGAAGACTTTAAGGCATCCTTCCTCTAATTCGACTTCGGTGTCTGTTGGGGGGCTCATCCAGTTGACTGGTTTAAAACCTTTTGGACTGTGTATTATCAATGTGGAATCAGGTTTGAACATGACAACCCTGTCTCCAGCGCCAATCACAGACCTAGATCTTCCCCAATACTCTATTGAGCATCTTCCAACAACTATTATGGTTTTAGCGTCGCCTAAATCATCTGAGAATTTTTTATGGATTGAGTCTAAATCCATTAGAAAAAAATTAGAAAAAGAGTTAAGGTAGGGATTTAAACATCCCTAGCCTTTAGTGTTGACCTGTTGTTGTCTTTGCAGCGTGTCTTTGCTTTGTTTATCAGCTTTCCCACTTCTTCGTTCAATGCATCGTAGAAGTCTGCTCCGACGCTCATGTCTCCAACAAATTCCTTTACCTTTGACTTAACTATCAAGTCTGCCATTTCTTTCACCTAATTTATTTCCCCCCATTAGTGGAAGGCATATACCTATTTGAATATGGCTTTAAAAACGTTTTCAGGCCTTTTTAAAGGCTATTTTATCTGAGAAATAGAGGAGAAAAAAAACACAAGCATTCACTCATATAAATATGTATCTTATTCTCTTTCGACTGTGGACTACAAACCGAGCTATCTACTGTGGTGGTATTTTAACCTCATAGCACCAGTTGCCTCTGCAGGTTGTATAGACTTCTCCATCTAGGTGAGGGGGTGCATTTTTCCTTGTTGGCTCTGAGGGCGTTGGGAGGTCTGGATTTTTCTTGTCATAGCAGATGCCGTCTACACACATCTGTAGTGGACCACAGTAGTCTGAGATTCTCCACATCGCATATGGGATGCAGAATGAATCGTATGTTCCGGGATTTTTGCATTCGTAGCTAACATAATCTCTGAGCACAATGTCTATGTCTGTTGTGTCCTTTCCGCAGTATGGCTTGCTCCAACGCGGTATTCCACAGCTTTCGTTTCTTTCACAGTATATTGTGCAGTCCGGGCAGATACTTCCTCCACAGTCAATACTCTCCTCATCACCGTCTTTTATCCTGTTATTGCATGAATTGCATGGGTCACACGGTCCTCCGCAGTCTATACCTGTTTCTCCCTGGTTTTTTACTCCGTCATCACAGGATATCTTCGGCTGGCATTTGTCCTTTCCCTCAACGCACTTTTCATCATCTCTGCAAAGTTGGATGGCGTCTTTTTCGACGCTTTTGTTGCATCTCATATTTTCCTGCGAGTCTTCGTAGCATGTGAATCGTATGTAGTCCCTCACTACAAAGTCTTCCCAGCAGAAGTAGTCGGTGTATCCAGATTCCCCACAGTCCAAGTCTATCACGCATTCGATAGTCCTGTTTCTCGCAGGCTGTGAATAGAATGTCTTATTTGCAGTTTCGTTTGTTGCATCTGCAGATGGCATATTCTCTGTTGTATGCATTACTAATCCAATTGCTATAAGGACTACTCCTGCAACTATAAAGTACTTCAGCATATACTAAACGGATGAAACCATGGGTTAAAAAGCCTTTGGCGTTGGTTTTGAGGCAATATTTTCTTCGTTTTCTACTGTTTCCACATTTTTTTGCCTGTTTTGCATCCTAAGTATATATTCTATTGCATCATCTGTCATAACATATCTGTCACCTACTGGTTCTAAAGGCACATTAAATCCCTTTTTGACTGCTTTTTCCTGTCCCTCCTTCGTCAGTTTCAACTCAATCAGTACACTGTTTTTTTCGTTTTCAACTGGATGAACAAACAAACCAACAACTGCACCTTTTCTCAACTCCCCTGCAGCAATTGCCTTTTCAGTCAATTCCCCTGGGATGTCCCGTATATACTTTATTTCCTCGATAACTGCAACAAACATTGTCTTCCTCATAAAAAAATTCGTCTTAAGTTATTGTCGAATTCATATAAAAACCAATGGGTTGTTATTTATTTCATTGGACTGAATAACTTAATGTTATGTCTCGTACTCTACTTTTGGTTATTGTGGCTTTGGTTTTGTACTCAGGATGCACCGGTGAAAAAGCCGAAAAATACAAGTGCAGTGACGGGTCAGAGGCGGTAGATCCCCTACTGTGTCCGCATACTAAAGCACCCAAGCCATCGGTTGAGTCAAGACTTACTGGATGCATCAACTCCTCAGGCGAAAAAAGAGACACATGCATATCTCTTCTGGCTCTTGAATACCAGAACTCTAGCTTATGCTTCGAGATTGAAAGCATAGGCTGGAGAAATACATGCTTTATCAAGACAAACGCAAGCGACCAAGTAGTCAAGACAACCTTGACAACATCATCTACGGTAAGGGTAACTACTTCCACATCAACTACTACATCAACACTGCTTTGCGGGAATGGAGTATTAGACTCTGGCGAGGAATGTGACGTCGGGAAACTGTGCATGGGATTGGATGGTGTATGCTACTTTGTCACCGACTTGAGGGACAAATATGTCTGTCTCATCAACTCAACATGTGACTTAGAGACTCAGTTGTATGTCGGAAAAAATGCACATGATTTCGGGCAATGCACCGGATGCTATGGGCCAAACCATGTTCTTAGCTGTAAATGCATCAAAAATCTCCAGGTTGAGAGGACCACAACATCCACGACTTTACCAGTCGGATACTACGGCTGTCTTGAAGGTGCATGCACCTTTATTGCAGGCGTTGGAAACAGTACCTGCATACAAAACAGGGACTGCTTCCACTTTGAATGCAAGGAAGGAGCCTGTGTGATTGTGAAAGAGCAAGGCAATGACACATGCCATAGCTACGCTGAATGCTTCTCAATATGGGATGATGTATAGGGTTATTTAAACGGCTAAATGACTTATCTTCTAATATGTTGGAACCCTATATTATTGTCCAAATAACTGCATATCTGAACGTGCTATTCTTTGCTCTTATCTTATTCACCTGCCGGTGCATAGTATTTTGGAAAATAGCCCGGAAAATACTGGGAGATAAAATATTCCAAACATTCAACAAATATCATTGCATCTACTGGTACGGCTTCATAGTGTCTGTGACTCTACACGCAGTAACGGCATTGTATCCGGCATGGACAAACATTTTATAGTCCTAGGATGATTTTTATATCTGTCTTTATTACAGAAAGCGCAGATACTGTGGCTTTTAAGTCGCAGATGTGAATGAGAATATTACCTTGTGCGCTTTCTAATAAATACTCCTGCTTTTAGGCTGGAGATATTTATTCCTTTAATCTGATTATAGTGAGAAAATGGTGAAGGTGGGGGTAATAGGTGGTTCCGGACTTGATGACCCTAATATATTAGGGAAGTTAGTGGAGAAAGAGGTTAAAACAGAGTATGGAAAACCCACGTCGTCGCTGACAGAGGGAGTACTCGGCGGAGTCAACGTCATATTAATAGCGCGCCACGGCAGAAACCACCAATACAGTCCCACAGAAGTCAACTACCGCGCCAATATACAAGCCTTCAAAGACGAGGGAGTAACTCATATACTCGCAACGACAGCATGCGGAAGCCTAAGAGAAGAGATAGACCGCGGACACTTCGTAATACTCGATCAATTCATTGATTTCACAAAACACCGGAAAAACACATTCGTAGAATCATTTGAGGGCGGGGCAGTACACACTCCGATGGCTCATCCATTTGATGAAGGTTTAAGGAGTAAACTCATTAAGACTTCCAAGGAATTAGGGTATCCACACCATGAAAAAGGCACAGTCGTCACTATTGAGGGGCCTAGGTTCTCAACCGTAGCTGAATCTAAAATGTTTAGGCTATGGGGTGCGGATGTTATCAACATGAGCGTCGCAACCGAGGTGGCACTCGCAAATGAGCTGAAAATCCCCTATGCGGCAGTTGCCATGTCAACAGATTATGACTGCTGGA
>JAHIYG010000128.1 GCA_018815265.1 Candidatus Altarchaeota archaeon
GATCCTTGAGTACAATCAGTATGTTTGCGAAGAGGTTTAATCCAACTATTATGGGCACCGCAACCTCGGGCGGATAATAAATCAGGAAAAACGGCGTCATAATCATAGACATACCAAAGCCTAAAAGACACTTTAACACACCAGCTAGAAAGCAGACGAACACAATCAACAAAAGAAAAACAAAGTCCATTGAAACAAATAAGATAAATAAACAAAAAAACACATGTTACGTTCTAACCTTGATTGTTTTTCTCGTGTATGGTATGCTCCCCCACAATAGTCAAAGTGTATAATGCCTATTACGTCAGGTTCGCATGGGGGGTAGGGCAATCTACAGATTCACGAATAAAAGATGAACAAGAACTACTGCAGAAACCCACTTCATATCAACCTATTCAACGGAAAAAAATAATAACACGAAAGAATTCGAACATGGAATCCCTGCCGGACTGTTAACGCTATTCTTTACCTAAAAAAATTGCGTCTATCAAAAGTGTGGAGTATATGATTGTTTTCAAGTCAAATAGTTGGAAAATCTGGATTAAGATAAGGGAGATTAACACCGTTAATAATTGAATTGCTTCTTTTTTATTGATTTTTTTATCATCTACTTTTTCGATAAAATATTTTTGAAATCTATTGTTTATACCTAATAAAGGCGCTATTAATGCAGTAATTGTTGATATCTTATATATTATAATGAATGAGATAGAACCCACCTCATATATTGGAAAGTTGTCAGGTATAAGATACTCTAAGTAATATTTATTCAAATCTACTGGGAATATCAGAATTGTGAATGCGACAGAAGAAAAAAGATAGCAAACATATGTAGTAATCTTGTCCGAGTCCTTCATGGATTTATAAAAAAAAGTATATTGTATCGAAAAAAGTGTTATGGGTACGCCCATTAGGGCTAATAATGCTTTAGTGCCCCCGTCATTCATTGTCAATAGTGCATACCAGTATATTATTGTATAGAAAACCACTACCTGTACTTTGATTTTATTTAACCTACGGTGGAAGAGAAATAAAAATAGAAAACACATTATGGACCCAATCTCGAATAGAGTCCATACTAATTCTGAATAAGAATACAAATAGGTATCTGAATTTGAAGTTACGACATATATTAAAACAACAATAGATACCCAGATGATTTTTCTTTTAAGGTCTTTAAACAGTCCACTGTATAAAAGTGAAGAAACTAGAAAACCCGAAAAAAACAAAAACTCCTCCTCTGCCATCAGAAAATCTTTCACAAACATTTTATAACTTAGATAAACTTATTTTTTTTATGTCCTTTTAAAGTCTGAGAAATTGCAAAACACCCAATACTAGTTACTTAAACTTACTTTAACTTGGGAGTAGTTTACGGTGGGAGTCGTTAGGCTTAACCCATGTTTACTGGGTTAGCTTACATATCCTCTCTGTAAGAACATGAGGGCCTGTTATATTGCCGAATCACATAGCCGTCACATTTGGAGTTTTACCATGGCAGGGATGAACCAGTTGTCTGTGGTTTTTTTCCTTTTTTCTTACGTTCAATCCGATACTTTCTACTGCATTCTTTAGAACAAAAATGATGTTCAACACCGTCTAATGTCTTAGAGAATGTAAGCTCCTTATTTTCTGTCTTACATTGGCTGCATCGCTTACTCTTCGAACCAGAACCTTTGAACAAATCCAACAGACCCATCTTAAAACAGTATTATGTTAGTGGAGGATATAAGAGATAATTTCAAAATATTTTTCCCAAGCATTCAAGAACAATATGGAGTGCACCCCCCTTGAAGTGGACACCTAGTTAAGCAAGTTTTATGTAGAAGGTATGGGGGGCGCACATGGAAAACAGGAGAAGGTTTGGCAGGGATAGGAAGTTACCTATTTTGAGGTAACTAGAAAACGTGAAAAGCGGCAACAGCGGCTGCGGGGAGTGGGCGCTGAGGTCGCCTGAAGACTGGTGCAAGATACCGGGGGTACACGCCGTCAAACAGATACTAAGACTATTAATTAAATAACCTTAAATTTTCTAAAACCAAAACTTATACATCTCGTGTCCCTGCTGTAATCATCCACTTTTGAAGGTATATCACAGTCGTTTATTGAGTGAAATAGGATGTTATTTTCCCCTGGTAAAAGAGTTAATTTAAGGTCCTCAGTGTGATTAACCACAACATGAAACAAACCCACATATCCATCATTAACATACACCTCAATGTCCTCCCTACCATTATACCCCCATGCAAGAAATTGAAGAGTAACTTCTTCTGGAAGATCATTATAGTTTATGACATTTATGCTTGCATTAACTCCCATAAAACGGAAAGAACCCCACTTATCCTCTTCTGCGGCATACCATTCCCCACTTAGACGTTCATCATCTAAAGATGTGACACCAATATCACGTACCCCAAAACTGTAACAAATAGGTGATGACCCATTAACCGCAACCACATTTTCAGGAACAACACAACCCCCCCTAGAACGCAATGACAAAACATTCACGCCAGGCAACAAATCAACCAAAACCGTCGAACCAACACTACCCCCAGTTGACACACCAAAACAGCCCAAACTCCGATTATTCAAAAACAAATCCAACACACCATCACCCCCAAAACCCCAAGCAGAAAACCTAACATTAGCCTTACTAAACCCACCCCCATTAAAAAACAAAACAGACGCATTATCACCCATAAAACGAAAAAAGCCAACATCATCCTTCTCCTTAGCATACCACTCATTACCATATTCAAAATTAACAAAAGAAAAATTCAGTATGATAGAAATGATGACAAAAGCCAAAATCAAATGTTTGAAATATTTAAACTTCTTAAGATAAGCAAAAATCTCCTGCCCCCAAATAGAAGCCAAAACAAAAAAA
>JAHIYG010000129.1 GCA_018815265.1 Candidatus Altarchaeota archaeon
GACTATAATCCCTGCAAAATAGTTCGGCCTGAAATAAGACATAACATAGGTAGCCATCCCGCCACCTGACATACCGCAAAGGTACACCCTATCTGCCCGCACCCTATAGTGCACTTTTATATCTTCTATACTAGCGTTTACCTTCGGGACAAAATCCGTTATTATGACACTGTTACTGTATATAGTCGAACCTGCAATAATCCATCTTCCATCCTCTGCAAGAGGTCTTAGATACTCAACATAACCTCTGCCATTTGCCCCCGGATCAAGGCACACAACTAATGGATAAGATCTATTCACGTCGTATCCTGCTGGCAGCAACAACTCATAACCCTTGCCAGAGACAATCCTAGACTGCGTACCAGCGGTAACTGGATTCACAACACCCTTTATGCCTACCTCTTTTGTCTCACTCATGCAACCGCAGAATAAAACAATAAAAATGACAAAATAAACTGATTTGCTCATGATAAGATATCACCGATAAAGAATATAATCCTAGACCCAATTTATCCACTCCTTAAAAGAAGACCGGCATCTGCTAAAGAGGTTTAATCCAGTCATAACTAACAATTTTAGCTTGAATTTATGGCTGCATAACAGGTTCAATGACATATCACAACCGTGATTACAGTGGCA
The DNA here is from genome assembly GCA_018815265.1 of Candidatus Altarchaeota archaeon. Lineage (GTDB taxonomy): Archaea > Altiarchaeota > Altiarchaeia > IMC4 > SCGC-AAA252-I15 > JAHIYG01. The sequence goes on from JAHIYG010000129.1 coordinate 640, forward strand.
TCTTGAATCAACAATGCTAGAATATATCTCTACTGCCGCTTTGGATTCAATCATTTTTTTCAAATCATAATCATAATCCCGCAGATTCCCAATAACCTTTTCTCCCCCTGGATACCCGAGGGTTTCACACGGATAGACAAACCCTGAGGGGGATATAACTACCCTTAACCTTCCAGAATAACATTTCGTAAAATACTTGGGTTTTCTGAAATAGTCTACCATATACTGGCGAACTAGTTTTCGATAGGTGCACAAAAAAACACTCTTTTCTGATTTGTCATAATAATCCAGAATTTCCCCATATTTATCCAAATCTATCCCCGATTGATTTCTGTCTAATCCAATGCTAAAATCGTCTATCGCAAGGTCATTTTTGACAAATTCCACAATCTCATCAAAAAATCCCTGATTATAAACTCCAAAGCAACTTATCACTCCAACATCAACATTCTTATATCTTGAAGCCTCTGCACTCGACATCTTTACTGTCTGGGCAAATTTTTTAAAAAAACTTTTTACACCCACAAACTCATCCATTTTCTCACCCAGTGAATTAAGTGAAAAAAGAATCCTTATCTTTGTTGAATACCTCTCTGAGACGCAACCCCATCTTTTGATAGACTCCATTATTTTCATCTCTTGAGAGCCGTTGGTCGGAATCGTTATTACCCTAGGTTTCCAACATTCCATAATGGCTATTAGTAGCTCACATATGTCCTCCCTGAGGAAGGGTTCACCACCCGATATGCTCACCCTATACAGGGGTCCAATCGTTTTTCCAATTTTCTTTATCTCATCAATAGACAGTTCAGTCTCTCCGCTATTCAGTTTCTTTTTGACAAAACAATGCTTACAATGTAAATTACATTTTGAGGTTACAAAATAAGTCACCTCCACCAAATTGTTTCTGAAAAATAATGACGATAAACCCTTGTTCATTTTATCCTCATGAATCGATACTTCGATTCAATAGCGAATTCGACATGAAACGCCCTCAGGAGGACATAATATACTCCGTCGATTCCATCAATAAAACACAATTTGATGAAAAAATTATATAATAGATATATAATCCATCTTCCAGGCAACCTTGACATTATATCCTTCTGGGTTTTTCTCCTCTTGACAGGATTCTTACTCAATAAACCCTCTAACCGCACCCTCTCATTTGATTTCGTTAATATTTCCGCTTCCATTGACGAGTATCTATTCTGTCGTTTTATCCAAACATCTAATCCTTTAGAGAAGGGAAAATGATCAATATGATTTTTCAAGTAGCCTTCCTTCCCAGTAAAACATAATCTCTCATTCACTATCCTCTCAAAAGATACCTCTTTTGGATTAACAAGCCTGCCAAACCACACTGGATAGGTAGTATTGTGTTTCATCCACCTGCCATTGAAAAAATTTCTCCGCCGTATAAAATATACTGGCAAATCTGATTCCTCTAGATTTTTTATCTCCTCCATCAACCCTCCTGAACACACCTCATCTGCGTCAAGAATCAACACCATCTCATTCTTGTATTTGATTTCGTGTAAACCATAGTTTCTCTGAGAGGAATAATCGTCAAACTTCCTCCTATAGAATCTGACCTGCTTGAAACTACGAGCAATCTTCTCAGTATTGTCGGTACTGTATGAATCAACAACAACGATGTCATCCGACCATGCCACAGAATCTAAACACTTGGAAATATTTTCCTCTTCATTCAGTGTAATCAATAAAACAGACACTTTCATATTTTTTTTACCGAATATAATGGGAACCAACAACATTTATACTGTTGAAAGCTTAGGTTAACCCCCTAAATTGTCCTTAAACGATTGTTTTAGACGTAACCCTGCAAATATTCTATATTTTGTCTAATCCATAATACCACTTCACTCAACTATCTTTTGTGCCTCAATTTATAGAACAACACCTTGTTTTCTTCATCTACCTTAACCTGTTCATACATCTCGGAATTTTTCACCCGCTCAGAAATCTCAGAGATAATAGAAGAATATCCCGTAAAAGGCATAAATGGTGTTGGATATATCGTACGGTTTAATGTGATGTAGTACAGGGGTTTGTAAACCTCTATTTTTGTCCATATCTCTTCTACTGCATCATCATCTCTTGTCATATACCAATTGTCTAACAAAAATTTCATATAATATGCTTTACAGTTCATTTCTGGGTTCCTGTGGTTTTTGTACGTGTAGTAATTCAATGCAAATTGATTGAACCAATATGTGTCTGCTGCGATAATCCCGTAGCTATTACCTTCTTTACATATGCTTTTGGAGACATTCTCGATTATTTTGTGTTCGGTATTTACGCCAGCAATCGTTGAGAAGACGTATATTCTGCTGTCGATTTTGTTCTCGATTAGGCCGAAAGCCATGGAATATACTGTTAGTATCTGTAGGACAACCACTGCAATGGCAGCCATATAAGCTCTATCATCTATTATCTCCTTCAATGCTAGGCAAAACAATATTATACAATACGGTATAAGGGGGTACATGAGATTTGGCTCTGCTATGTATGCTGTGGAGCATATTGTCAAGGCTAGTAGTATCTGAGCTAATGACAGGATTCCAAACGTATTTGTCATGATGTTTTTGTATGTTTTTCTAAAGTAGATGAGTAACAGTATTCCAAGAAAGACTATTGTCTGGGGTAAGAGCATACTGTTGTACAGTACCTCTAACCAATATATCATCTTATTCAAGAATGTGTCTTCAAAACCATAATCAGAAATGCTGTATATGATATATTCTACTATTGACCCATAGTTTTTTGCATACCATGTGATTGTTAGTGTGGTGAGTGTCAGTGTCGTAAGTCCTGCCATTTTTGTTTTTGTGTCAATTGCCAATGGTTTTTTCCATTTTTTTAGTATGTAGATTATGTTTGCAGTTATTGGGATTATGATGTAGAGTAACATGGTTGTTTTGATGAGCAAGCTTACTGCGACTAAGGATATTGTGTGGAAAAACAGGTTTACTACGTCTATTTTCTTGATTTTTGATAGTATGTGCATTGACCATACGACTGCTAATAGCTGGAGGGGTTGGGTGTAATAGTGTGTTGTGAACCCTACAAATGAAGGCGCGGATATCAGCATGAGACAGCCTAAGGCTGAGATGTACTTGTTTTTGCATAGGTGCTCTAATATGCTGTACATCATGTTGACTGACAGATAGCTTGTTAGGAACATGAATATGAGAAGTCCCGCATCTACTGAGCCTATCATATCCCCTAATGGGACGAAAAACTGCCCAATCCAAAAGATTAGGGGGGCCCTATAGGGTTGTGATGTGAATATGTCTTGAATCCATATTCGTGGGTTGGAAACCAGTTCGTCATAGGACTTGACTGAAAAGAAGCCGTAATCTGCGCAATCCCAAATCCACACAGATTCATCCATGAATATCCATGCGAGAAGCGGCAACATCAAAAACAAGAAAAAAACACAACTATACAATCTACCCTCATTTACCATATGACCTCTTTTTACTTTTTAATGAAATAAATCAGCGAAGTAAGCATGTACACACACCATCCACCAATCAATGTAGCTTGAAATCCATACTGTACTGAAATTACCATGGCAAGCGAAATGGATGCCGTAGAGGAAATAAGGTTTATGCACCAGTAAAAAGGCATCTCTCTGTTGCATGAATGCTCTGAATTTGTTATTTGAAGATTGTCTGCTTCAGCAGATGCCACCCTTATCTTGTCCAATCCGCGGGGGAGGAACATACCCATTACCAACGAAGCCGGAGCTAAGATTATCATGGTAAACATAAGCTTGACTAGGGTGCCAGCAGTAGCCATAATGTCTAATACCTCCTGAAGCCTCATAGAAAGCACCAGAAGATATAATGTGAAAAACAATAGCATGCCTAAGAATTCCATGCGTTTTAGGCGCGCGCACAACACACTTCCTACTCCCCCACATAACATCAAGGAGAATAGGACCAAACTAATTGAATAAATGGGGTTGCCGATAAAAATGTTCAATTTTTGAATGAGTCCAGCCTCCACTAGCATGTAACCCAAACCTATCAATAGGAAATAAGCACTCCATTTTAAATCAATAATTTTTTTGTCAATCCACACTCTCTTAATCAAAACTAACACTAACAAAGGCATCACCAACAATAACTGCATCCTAACACTACCTGTCACAAAACTATGGTCGACGCTAAAGTCGTAGAAAAAAGGCCTGTCATCCGTTGTTGGAGTGATATCTTGAAGATTCTTAATACTGTACTCTAAATCATAATCCTCATTCGAAAGAACTTTAACATATTCACTCGTTTGTCTGTAACCCGGAGCATATTTTACTATGAGACGGCTACTTAGTCCGACCTCATCCATGATTGTATCTACTTCATTTTTGCTAAACGGTGTTTTTTGAACCAACACTATGCCATAATCTATTAATCCGTGACCTGGCTTCTTTTCAATCACTATAACATGCTTTTTAGGGTCATCTACTCCGAACTCCAGCAGTGCTCTTTTTGCCGTTGCTGTGAGTCTAAGAAGTTCAGGGTCTTTATAGCTCATAATTGCCTTAAAA
>JAHIYG010000130.1 GCA_018815265.1 Candidatus Altarchaeota archaeon
ACCCTTCTATCTAAGGAAATGGCGAAAACCCACAAACTCGAAGGCACAGTCAAAGGCGTATTAACCCTGGTCCACGACGAAAAAGACGAGATTGAATTCAGCGAAGCAAAACACAGATTCGAAAAAATAATAAAGACACTAATACACAACCAACTCGGAAAAAACAAATGCCTCGAACTGTTCATAATAGAGGGAGACTGCAAAGAAGTCAACGAATTAATGATTGCATGCAGGAAAAGCGGAAAAACAGAATACCTAAAGCTAATCACAACAAATTAAAAAAAAAAAGATATTATTGGGGGAATCAACCCCCAATAGCCGTTTTATGCTTTAAGGCCAGAGATTAAGTCTCTGCTCGGTTATAACGTCTGGAGTCGTAAACTCGACAATCGCTGCCTGACCAACTCTCGGTATTATCTTAATCCTTACCTTCTGGTTCTCCCCTATTCCTCCAGTGTCTCCTGTTGCTGAGGAACAGTCTTGGCAGCGGAACTTCGCCTTTAATACGTCACCGCGGCTTAAGTATCCTGCCTCATAGTCTGGACCCTGCTTAACATAGTAGACTCTGTAGTCTGCTGTCGTAACCGACGTGTCCTGCTCCCGGTCTAGCGTGAGTGTCCCGTTATATATTAGATTCTGGGATGTCGTCGCAGTGTCTAATAGTATCACTGTGTTGTTCAGGTTCATTGGCTCGCTTCCTGACTGTATCCGCATAACGGCTTCGAACCTTTCTACATCGTGTCCAGAATTTCCGTCTGTAGCCATAACCGCTATTACTTCAGCTCCAGTAGAAACACCTTCTTCGGCTTGTGCACCAGTTGCTAAACCTCTCTGCTGTAAACTACCCGACGTCGATATTAAGACTGCGGCAGCGACAGCTGCTACAAGGATCACCGCAATAAAGATAATCAGTGTCCCTATACCCATCATTCCCTTGCTTTTTTGCATTTTCATTTTTCCCCTCATAGGTAAAAAAACTATTAATTAATGATTTTCCGGCAGGGTTTATAAACTATTAGGTTCAAAATCTGCAGTTTATCAGGCAGGTAAAAACTGCAGTTTACCCAGTTTCACCTGATAAAAGCATTTGAGTCAGTGATCATATCCCTGGTTTTATCCGTGGCAGCATACAAATCACTAGTTTTTTTAGCGCCAGTTAACACCAGTTTACCAGTTGCAAAAACCAAAATAACAGTCTTTGGGTTTTCAATCCGGAATACAAGGCCTGGAAACTGCTCTGGCTCATACTCAGTGTTTAATGATTCAATAGCCAGTTGGTCCAAGTTTATCTTAGAACCCAAATCTGCGCTCGCAACTATGTTTTGCACCTCAAAGCAGGGAGTAGATTTAACCTTAATACCTGCCTCCAAAAGCTTAGCCTTGACCTTATCCACTGCAACCCCAATATTTTCTTCAGACAACGCCCCAGTCAAGACGGATTTCCCACTGGAAAATATCAAAGCAGTAATCTTCGGCTCATGCAACCGGTATATCACACCAGAAAATATCTCAGGAGTGTATTCCACACCATCAGTCTTTGAAACAAAATCCTTCAGGTCTATTGTAACGCCAAAGTCAGCTTCAGCAACCATATTGGTTATAGCTATTTTGTAAGACATAATAGTACCTATATTTTATAGTTACCAATATTAAGTGATGATAGTCGTCGACTCAGGAAGCATCATATCCCTGGCCATGAACTGCCTCTGCCCGCTTATGGGGATGATGGGAAAGCAGTTTGTGATTACGCCGAAAGTCTATCAGGAAATCATTGAGAAACCCTCTGAAGGCAAGCGTTTTGCCCTGGAGTCAATCAGGATAAACCGACTCATATCCTCAGGTGTGATAAACATTATGAAACCCGCAGGCGGTCTAGGGGATGAGATAGCCCAGGTAGCGAACAAAATATACGAGTTGAAAGGCAAACCATTAAGTATCATACATCCTGCAGAATCCGAAGTTATTGCCGTTGCATCCGAAATAGACGCCTCTGCAGTGATGATAGATGAGAGGACAACAAGACTTCTGATAGAAAACCCATGGAGTCTGAGAGACCTATTAGCCCACAGAAACAAGGAAACTATCAAAGTAGACAAAAAACAGCTAAAACGCCTCCAAGACCTAATGCCCCAGATACCATTGATAAGGTCGGCTGAATTAGTGGCTGTAGCCTATGAAAAAGGATATCTAACGCAGCTCTACGGCATAGACGACAAAAAACTATTGGAAGCCTCCCTTACGGCGCTGAAATATTCCGGATGCTCGATAACATGGGAGGAAATAGACGAATACCTAAGGGAAGAGATATGAAAAACCACCCATGAAGGGTTGGTTTCTATACGCCAAAAAACTAGGAGTATTACCTACTTTAAATGCTCCCTGAAGAGGAGTGGTTTTGAGCGTTTAGAGTTTCACCCAGTGACTGAATTCATCCAACTGGTTTTTCATCTCAACAGGGGTGCCCCGCCCGTATTCTGTAAGCCAACCACTATCTGGAAATGTAGCGGGGAGGCTGCCGTCCATGACCTTGGCTTTTTTCAAAAATTCAGCAATGCCCCTGCAGCGTATGATTGAATGCTTGGGTTTGAAGACTCCAGACCACGTCCCCCAAACCTTAAATACCGTGTCTGGGAAGCGACCCCCACCCAAGTCAACAGCCAAAACATCACATGATAAGACGTGCTTTTTTGCCAGCTCCAACGTCGAAAAATCCCGCGCATCACCGAAGACAAACTCCACATTCCCATGTTTGGACGAGTATTCGATTAGATCCTGCTTACAATCTGAACCTTTGTCGACCAACACAGCCTTCGACGCCTTTGAAACATATGCGTCAGTGCTTTTGCAGATATGCGGGCCGATTTCAACAACCACATCACCCACCCCCACAACCTCAGACAGCAACGCCCTGTATCTCCCCACTTCATAGACTACAGCAATCATTTTTTAGAGGGCCTAGCAGTATAACGTTTTATGGAATCAGATACTGATTCCTTGAATGTTGGGTCTCCAATGAAAAACCACGGCTTAGGGTAGAGAGGAAAATTCATGGCAGCTTGGTTTCTCATATGTTGTACCATAACCTGTGGGTCATGCTCATCCACACCAATCATAGAGCCGCAGTAGACTTTGAAACCGGTCCGTTTTCCTACTTCCTCACCCAATCTCTCAGCCATCTGCTCAAACGTGCCTTTAGGATAGCTTGTTACCACAACCAGGAGGTCGATGTCTGAATTCCCCCTGAAGGACGCAAAATCAAGTGCTTTATCCCTGACTACACGCCCCCATCTTTTGCCGGTGATTGAACCATATAGAAGAACCCCCTTAAACCAGTCGCCATAGGGTCTGCCTTCACTGTCCTTTAAGCCCCTGACAAGGTCGACTGAATCAGTTATGCCAGCTATTATCTTTTTTCTACTGGCTAGAAGCCTGTTTGCTTCAGCATTCACTGCAGCACTATCCTCCGCAGGCAAATCCTTTAGTAGACTCTGTAGTTTAAGCCTCCAAAACTCCGGAGGGGAATCCACAAACCTATCGACATTGTCTGCTAGAAATTTCTTCGGATTAAAAGTCTGTTCAGATGCCATAATTTATAATTTAAAGTATAAACAACATAATATACGGGTATATTTGAGGTTTTTTGGATGCGTTTAGAGCGCCTTGAGATAAAGGGTTTCAAGTCTTTCCGGGATAAGACGGTTTTGGAGTTTCCTGACAGGTTCATGGGGATAGTCGGACCCAATGGCTCTGGAAAAAGCAACATCACAGAGTCAATATGCTTCGTACTCGGGAAATCCAGGGGACTGAGAGCCGCCAACCTCACAGAACTCATATTCAACGGAGGAATAGGCGGAGAACCCTCCCAGAAAGCCACAGTTTCGCTGACACTAAAAGACAACGACGGGAGAAAATACAAAATAACAAGGATAGTAGAGCAAGACGGCACCTCAGTCTATAAGTTAGACGACAAAAGGACCACACGACAGGATATACTGCAGATTGTCGGCGACAGCGAATACAACATACTCCTACAGGACGACATAACCAAGGTCGTCGAAATGAAGCCCCAACAAAGAAGACAAGTAATAGACGACCTCTGCGGCATAGGGGAATACGACGAAAAACGAGACAAAGCACTGAGGGAACTGGAGAAAGTAGAGGAAAAGATAAACCAGACAACAATCATCTTAGGGCAGAAACAAGGATATATGACATCCCTCAAAAAAGAGAGAGATGAAGCATTAAGATACACCAACGCAAGGGATGAGTTGACCAAATCCAAGGCAACGCTTTTATACAAGGAAATAAGTTCTCTCGAAAAAAGAGATGAAAAGATTTCAGAGTCCACAAAACAGCTTGAAGACGAAAGAAGACAGAATTTAGACAGAGTATCTGACATAAAGTCAGAGATTGCCGAAAAAACAAACAGATTCAAAGAAATCGGCAGAAAACTACTAAGCCTGGAAGAGGAACGCAGAGGCACAAAAATCGCAGAAGCCAAAGGGGAAATACTTCGGGCAGAAGACAAACTTAAAATACTCTCAGAAAGAGACGAGGAACTTGCAGCAGAGGAGAAACAGAAAAAAGAACAGCTGGACGGATACACCAGGGAAAACAGAAAAACAGAAGAAAACATTACAGAATGCGACAAAAACATAGTAGCCTTAAACGGGGAATTAGAGCGGGAAAGCGCGAAAACATCAGACCAAGGCGTAGAGAATGAAGTAGACGAAGTAAAAAACAGAGTGTATGAAGCCCGCTCAAGTGTTAAGGCTTTGACTGAACTGACTGAAAAACTCAAACAAGACAGGAAAACATACGAGATAGAGCGTGGCAGCCTGGAAGACAGAATAAAATCTGAAGTAGGCGATGAAAAAGGCTCGATTAAGTCGTTTGAAGACACCCGGACAGCATATGAGAAGACACTCACAGACTACAGGAAATACGATGAAGAATACAACAGACTCACCCAGGAAACACGAGAGACAGGTGAACTACTGCAGAAGCACCAGATAGTGTTAAACAGGAAACAAAGCGAATTAGATGCCATAGTGAATGCGTCTGGGGGGCTGCATAAGGCTGTGAAATCAGTATTAGAACTGAAG